>VBAQ01000305.1 GCA_005883765.1 Bacteroidota bacterium | reverse complement strand
TTCTGCGCGGGGCAAATTTTTTTTTAAAGCAATCGCAATGCAACCACTGCCGGTTCCCACATCAAGCAATCTGGAATTCGGAATTTGGAATTGGGAATTTGGTTCTAAATCCGAAATCCCTGCCTTGCCGGCAGGCAGGTGAAATTTGAAATCCGAAATGATCCAATCCACCAGCTCTTCTGTTTCCGGTCGCGGAATCAAAACATTTTTGTCGACATAAAACTTCATTCCTGCAAACCAGGCTTCATTGATTATGTATTGAACAGGTTCATGGTTTTGCAAACGCCTGAGTGCTTGTTCTAAAACTTCTTCCTGTTTCGGAGTCAAGGCTTCATTTTTTTTTACAATCCTTTCTATCAGGGGCAGGTTCGTTACGTATTCCATTATTAGTTCAGCAATATTTTTTGCCTCGTCGTCTTCGTAAATAGTTCCGATGCTTGTGACAATTCTCATTCTTGCTTCATCAATAGTCATAAGCAAACTTACAACTTGCGAATGGTGTCAGTAAGAATCTCCCACGGAATGGGAAATTGTGAGCGTCAACTGTTAATCATTTAAATTTGTCATATTCACAATTCACAATTGACAATTGACGAACTATACATGCATCGCTGCCTGGAGCTGGCAAAGCTTGGAGCGGGCTATGTCGCGCCCAATCCCATGGTAGGCGCCGTATTGGTGCATGATGACCGTATTATTGGTGAAGGCTATCACCAGCGATATGGCGAGGCGCACGCAGAACCGAATTGTATAGCTTCTGTAAAAAAAGAAGACCAGTATTTGATCTCTCAGTCCGTGATGTATGTTTCTCTTGAACCTTGTGTGCACTTTGGAAAAACTCCGCCTTGTGCAGACCTGATCATTAGAAACAAGATCCCAAAGGTTATTATCGGCTGTCGCGATCCCTTTGAAAAAGTAAATGGAAGAGGAATTGAAAAATTGCGGGAGGCTGCGATTGACGTGGAGCAGGGTATCCTGGAAGAAGATTGTAAGGATCTAAATAAACGCTTTTTTACATTTCACACAAAACACCGGCCGTACATTATTCTGAAATGGGCGCAAACAGCAAACGGTTTTATTGCGACCTCAGCCCAGACCCCTCTCCAAAGGAGAGGAGAGCAGCAACGTTTACTTATTACAAATGAGTTTACGAACAGGTTAGTTCATAAATGGCGAAGTGAAGGGGCTGCTATTCTTGTGGGGACGAATACTGCCTTGGCTGACGACCCGCAATTGACTACAAGGTTATGGGCTGGCAACAGCCCGATAAGACTGGTCGTGGATATGAATTTAAGACTGCCGCTTTCATTAAAAATATTTAGCAACGAAGCAAAAACAATTGTCTTCAATAAAACAAAGCATGAAGAAGAGGATAATATTCTTTTTTACCAGGTCACTGACGATGTAAGCCTTGTTCATCAGATCAGTAATGCACTTTACCAGCTAAGCATCCAAAGTGTGATCGTTGAGGGTGGAGCGAAATTGCTGCAATCATTTATCGATGAAGGATTGTGGGACGAAGCGAGGATAATTAATAATGAAGAATTAATAATTAATAATGGGTTAGCCGCACCTACACTTTCTAATTACGCCATTGCTCATAAACAAAGAATTTTTACTGATACAATTTGGATATGCAAGCCTGCGTCCTGATCACAAACTCCCGACTCCCGACTCATGACTCCTGACTATTATTATACAATTGAAAAACCTGCCGTTGCCGAATTTAAGGATCGTGGAAGTAAATTCATCGCCTATGCATTTCCAATCGCCGATGTCTCTGATTTCAAAAAGAGATTGCATGAATTAAAAGAAGAGCATCCAAAAGCCGCCCACCATTGTTTTGCCTATCGGCTGGGAACCGAAGGAAATAGTTTCCGCAGTAGTGATGATAAAGAACCATCGGGCTCGGCGGGCAAGCCTATACTCGGGCAAATCGACACCAGGCAGCTCACAAACGTTGCAGTAATAGTGGTAAGATATTTTGGTGGCACCTTATTAGGCATCCCCGGTCTGATCAACGCATACAAAACGGCAGCTGCGCTGGTTCTGCAAACCACTCCCATTATTCAAAAGGCAGTCGAGATCAATTATCATCTTCAATTCGATTATACAAAAATGAACGAAGTAATGATGATCATTAAAAAATATAATTGTACGATCATAAATCAGCAAGTGGAGCTATTTTCCCAAATGGATGTGGGAGTACCCAAGAATAATTTTGAGTTGGTGGTCTTAAAGTTAAAAGAGGTTCA
>VBAQ01000303.1:3347-7311 GCA_005883765.1 Bacteroidota bacterium | reverse complement strand
AAGTTTCGCAGTTAGGTTCGGCGGCACAACCGTATCGGCCACGAGAGTTACCAGCACGACGCTCACAGCCGTTACGCCTGCCCATGTTGCAGGTAGCGTGGACGTGACAGTGGTCATTAATGGAGTCGACGATATGCCGCTGACGAATGGATATACTTACTTCTGCACTAATCCTGCGAATGTTGTTTTTACTGAATCCATGGGAACGGTGGCTACCACTACAAGCATAGCTGCGCATGAGACAGCGAACGGGTTTGATAATGATAACTACACGATGTCCGGAACAGGCGACGTGAGGTCTTCTTCGGTAAGTTCAGAATATTTCGGAGCTACAGCCGGAGCAAATATCTTTTTAACAACAACAGTCGGCACTAGTTTTCAAATTGCAGGTATCAATACTTCTGGTCTTTCAAATCTTGAACTTTCGTTTGGAATTTTTAAATCTACAACGGCATCGGATGGATCGGATCTGATCGTTGAAGTGAGTTCCGATGGCATTTTATATACGGCTCTTTCATTGGCGCGGTTGCCGGCGGGAACAGGTACCGCAGGATGGTATTATCGAATGGCGTCAGGAACTATTCCCGCCGTTGCGGATCTGCGGATCCGGTTTAAACAGGCTGGTACCAGCACTCAATATCGTATCGATGATATTCGTTTGACCGCCGCACCGCAAATCACAATGCAACCCTCCGGTGCGACAAGATGCGCGGGCGGGTCGGTTACATTTACTGTGGCGGCAACAGGCAGCGGATTGGGTTATCAATGGTACAAGGGAAGCGTTGCGCCGGGAAATGAAGTCGGTCCAAATAACAGCAGTTATAAAAACATGGGATGCTATCGATGCGTGCGGCAATCACAGTGCGACAGTGACGCAGACGATCATCGTGCACGACACACAAGGGGCAACGATTGGTGGACAGGGCGCCGATGCAACGATAGACTGTACGGCTACTCCTTCATTCACTCCTCCGACGGCAAGTGATGCTAACAGTGGATCAACAGTGAATGAATTGACTTCTACAACAGGCGATCCCTGCCACGGGATCTATACAAAAACATGGGATGCTATCGATGCGTGCGGCAATCATAGTGCGACAGTGACGCAGACGATCATTGCGATCGACACGCATGCACCGACGATCGGCGATCCACCTTTGCCGACCACAATAGACTGCACGGCCACTCCTTCATTTACTGCACCGACCGCATTTGATGATTGCAGTAGCGCAACGGTTAACATTGTCGGCAGCTCTACCAGCGGCAATTCATGCAATAGAACCTACACCCTTTCCTGGGATGCGACGGATGCCTGCGGCAATCACAGCGCTACGGTATCTCAGTTAATCACTGTGCGCGACACACAGCCGCCCACAATTGGCGCGGCAGGTGACAATGCAACGATCGAATGCACAGCTACTCCAGGCTTCACACCACCTACGGCGAGCGATGCATGCACTGGAGCGACGGTGAATTGCGTTTCAACGACAACAGCTTCGGGTAGCTGCCCGGGTTCTTTTTCATTTACAAAAAAATGGGACGCCAATGATGCGTGTGGCAATCACAGTGCGACTGTATCGCAGACGATCACCGTTCACGATGCACAAGCGCCAACTATCCTTTGCCATGCCGGAAGTCCATTTGTCCGAAGTACGAATGCGGGTCTTTGCACATATAAAATTTCAGGAACAGAATTCGATGCAAGGGCAACAGATCATTGCTCCTCACCCACTATCAACTGGAGTGCATCGGGTGCAACAACAATATCGGGCACCGGCTCAATGGCCGATCAACGGTTGAATTTTGGAACAAATACAATTCAGTGGAAAGCGGTCGATGCCTGCGGAAATACGTCAACTTGTTCAGTAATTGTGAACATTAATAGTGTGGCAACGACGGCGACAGTCACCGTTAGTCCATCGTCACAACAATATAGCGACCAGGTAAATTTTGTTGCCTCGGTTGCTCCATACAACTGCAGTGGGGCAGGAGATATTGGCGGAACTGTTACATTTAAAGTGGGCACACAGACCGTCGGTTCTGCTCCTGTAATAAATGGCACGGCGACACTCGCAAACGTTGCCTTATTGGAAGCTGCGCCACCAACAGGCCAGGTGGCCCCGACGTCACCCGGTTCAAGAACAGTTACTGCATGTTTTGCTGGCACTGATGCAAACTACACTGTGACAAATCCAACAACAACACTCGCTATATCCTGTGAAGATGCCCGTGCTTATTATACAGGCGTTTGTTACGCTTCCACATCAAGCCCGACAAGCAGTACGGCGACAGTGACACTTAGTGCTACAATAAAAGATATCTCGGCGGCACCGGGGGATCCGAATTATGATACTTATGGCGGTGATATCCGGAATGCAAGAGTCACATTCATCAACCGTGACAATAACACCATCATTGCATCTAATGTTCCTGTGGGCCTGGTTAACACTGCTGACCTCACGATCGGAACTGCCGTTTATAACTGGAACGTAAACATAACCGGCGATGCACAACAGTTTACAATCGGAGTCATTGTCAATAATTATTATTGTCGTAACAGTTCCGATGATGATGCTGTCATTACGGTTGCAAAACCGCTTCCCGATCTATTCATAACCGGCGGCGGATATCTTGTATTAACAAACTCAGCGGGCATGAAAGCAGGAGACCCGGGAACCAGGAATAATTTTGGCTTCAATGTGAAATACAATAACAGCCAGACGAATCTGCAAGGCAATATCAACAGCATTTTCAGAAGAATGGAGTCGGGTGTCTTGCGCGTGTACCAGGTGAAGGGCAATTCGATGACGTCGCTTAATATGAACACCGCATGTCCCAAGACAGCAGTATTTAATGGCAAGGCCAATATCCAGGATATAACAAACCCTCTCCTGCCACAATCTATTGAAACCCTGCAGGTGAAGATCAGTGATATGGGAGAGCCGGGAAGCAACGACAGGATCGAAATTACTGTGTGGAATAAGTCTGGCGGCGTATGGTTTGCGAGCAATTGGGATGGGACCAAAACGATAGAGCAACTTGTGAGCGGAGGCAACATCAAGGTGCACGGCGGATCGGCTTGTACAGCGACTTTCACAGTCGCGGCAGGAACAAACGTGCAGAAGGAAATGCTTCCCGCATCAACACCATTTCTAGTGAAAGCGCACCCAAATCCGACACGCCATTCCTTCACAGTCCATGTTGAAACTAATAACCTGCGTGACAAAATAATGATCAAAGTCTGGGATATCGCCGGCCGGCTGACGTACACTGCCAGTGCAGGTGGCCACAGTTATACCTTTGGTGAAAACTTTGCAACGGGTGTCTATATCGTTGAAGTAAGGCAGGGAGACAAACGATCTGTAATTAAACTTATCAAGCAGTAAACTACCTACGTTAAATAATTAAGACCATCCCAAAAAAATCGGGATGGTCTTTTTGTTTTGCTACATTATCTTCATGCTTTGATGGTGTATGATGCAAATTCCGTAATACTACGGTGCTGATCGCTTCGGTAAATACGGATATTGCGGAACTACATCTTTTTCCTCACCTAAAACCAATTTTTTTTATGAGCCAGTTTATTAGCCTGCAAGAAGCTATTGCGATGACCACGCGCTATCGCGACGACAAAGTAAAAATTTTAACAGATCAGTTCGCGGGCAAAGATATTTTGCCGACTTGCGAGACATTTGACAGGGAAACCTTTGATAAAATTTTATCACTCGCGGATTGCCAGAAGATCCGGTTGTATTTTTCAATGGACAGCAGTTTAAAGATCAGAATGATCATCGCAGGAGTAAATTCGAAAGACGAAGACATTTTACCAGCCGCAGCAGCAGATGATGGAGGATCCATTGGTGAACAAGGACAACTTTGTCCTCCTATCTGTCCACCTTCGTCACCATTGAATCCGTAACAAGCAGTATGACTTATCATACGACGCTTATTTTTAGTTTAAGCA
>VBAQ01000303.1:0-3278 GCA_005883765.1 Bacteroidota bacterium | reverse complement strand
TCGGTGCCCTTAATGAGGTCATCAGTTATATACTTGTAACAAACCATCAAAGCACGGCATTGAACAATAACATTTATGCGTTGCTCGAGCCACTCCTTCTTTTATGGTTATTCAAAAACTGGGGCAGCTTTAACCGCGTTCCCAGCCTTTTTATAGCCCTGCTCATCTTATTCCCATTGTTATGGATACTATGGATAGTTGAAAATTTTTTTATTTCCACAATAACACACTTTACTTTTTATTACAGGATCTTTTATTCATTCGTACTTGTCTTATTAAGCGTCCATGCCATAAATCGGTTAATTCTGACTGAACGAAAAAATATCCTTAGGAATTCTATCTTCCTTCTTTGCAGTGGTTTTGTAATTTATTATACTTTCAGTGTGTTGGTGCAGACATTCTGGTTGTATGGACTGAATGTAAGCCGGGAGTTCACGATGAAGGTTGTTTTCATTTTACTTGCAATTAATCTTTTTGCTAATTTAATTTATGCATTAGCTGTTCTATGGATGCCTACCAGACGTCGATTTACACTGCCATACTGATCGCTTCGATCATTATAGGCGCTATCATCGTTTACTTTGTTATGTCAATGATCCGACAGCAAAGGCGCAACCAGGAACTATATAAATCTAAAATATCGGCTGAGGTCAATACACTGGAAAAAGAGCGAGCAAGAATGGCATCGGATCTTCACGACGAAATGGGTCCTATTCTTTCATCGGTTAAATTGAAAATGAATTGCCTTGACATTACCTCAGCCGAAGACCAGGCACAACTTGAAAAGATCAATGAGCACATCGATACGATCATTTTGCGAATGCGCGAAATCTCCAATGACCTGATGCCAACGACCTTCCTGAGAAAAGGATTAGTCGCTGCCATAGAAGAGTCGATCGCCAATAACGATTTCAAATCTGATCTGCAAATAAGATTCACACATTCCGACATCCCTGAACTTGGTCGTGAAAAGGCGATCCATCTTTACAGGATCATACAGGAACTGATCCACAACACGGTAAAACATGCCAGGGCAACTACCCTCTCACTTGAACTAAGTGTAAAAAATAATAAGATCGTATTGACCAGTGCTGATAATGGGATCGGCTTCAACTATTCAAATCGTGTGAACGAGAGCAAAGGATTTGGTCTCCGCAGCCTGCTGAGCCGCACGGAGATCATGAACGGTGAAATGTATGTCGATAACCGCCGGGGCAAGGGGATGGAATATGTGTTTGAAATACCTCTTGAAACTTTCAAAAAATCATGAGCAGCTCATATTCGCCCATACGACTTGTTATTGCCGACGATCATGAAATATTTCGCGAGGGACTTGAATCCCTGTTCAACAAACAAAAAGAAATTGAGTTGGCCGGAGAAGCGATCAACGGAAAACAGTTGCTTGAACAGGCCGAACGACTACTTCCTGATGTTATCCTGACGGACATTAAAATGCCGGTGATCGACGGGATCGAAGCCACAAAAATTCTCACCGAAAAATTTCCTCAAATAGGCATCATTGCCTTGTCGATGTTTGAAGACGAAAACCTGATCGTTGAAATGCTGGAAGCCGGCGCAAAGGGGTACCTGATGAAAAATGCACATAAGCATGAAATCATCGCAGCCATAAACGCTGTTTATAACCAGGAAAGTTATTTCTGCAATCACACGACTATGAAACTTGCAAAGCTGATCGGCAAAAGCAGGTTCAATCCTTTCAAGGAACCAATAAAACCGGGGTTCACGGAAAAGGAAAGAGAAATGATTAAATTGATCTGCCAGGAGTTTTCAAATAAGGAAATAGCAACAACACTTCACCAGAGTCCGCGGACCATCGAGGGATACCGCGAAAAAATATTGGAAAAAACAAAAGCAAAAAATACCGCGGGCATTGTTATCTACGCCATCAAAAATGGCATCTATAAAATTTGATCCTTTCCTAAATCCCGTAGAAAAAACCGTAGTACTACGGTTCTTTTGTTATCCCCCACGAAATAATTTTATGTAAAGAGGAAATTTTTCGAAAGCCATTAACCATGCCTTATCCTTTTGCTTCCCGGCAACTCATGAAATGGAAATAGATGGTAAGTCGTTGGAATAATAAATGAGCTACTAAAATCAGAGTTTTCCTGAGCCTTCCCTGTGTTTACAGGGGAGGCCTTTTTTAAAGACGTGACGATGTTCTTTTCGCCATTTGATCTCTTTCCTCGCATATCCGGAAAAAATGGTCTGATGCTTGTTTACGATCATTAAACAAAAGGAAATTCTATTATGAAAATTGTTGGATTTATTTTAATTGTTATCGGGATTGTCATGTTACTTCTCAGGGGTATTGAATACACTAAGAAGGAAAAGGTACTTGACGCAGGTCCGGTTGAGATCACGAAAAAAGAACCGAGGACCATTACATGGCCTTACTACGCCGGTGGGATCGCTATTGTTGGGGGAATCATCCTGGTGATCCTGGATGTTAGGAAGCCTAAGGGTTAGAATGCATCAATTGTAGTTGCGAGAGATAGAATTCCGGTTCAAGATTTAGTAACGGCTTTATGCGTTTCGTTTCCTCATAGATGGCTACAAAGGAAAACCTGTTGGCATCCGTGAGAGGGCGAAGCCGGAAGATCTCTGAAAGGACAAAGGCCTTATCGACCCAGGAGAACCTGTCCTGTACCTTTTTATAGTCTTCCAAAGAAAAAATTAACTCGCCGGTTTTTAAGATATGAACAGTACGAACGTTGGCCGAATGTGACATGGTAAAAAAAATTTTTCAGGGGTTTATTATTACTGTTCAATTTATTTCGACTTAGCCTAACGGCAAAAAACTGTTGTACACAATCACAGAACATTAACTTTTCTGGCAGTGAACAAAACGAGTTCCCAACGCCTGGGTATTACCGGACGTCACTTTAATAAACCGTTAGCAAAAATCAAGTAAGAAAAACGTCGTACTTTGATTCTTAAATCATAGTTTTATTATGCGAATGATATCGCATATCATTTCTGCCCCTTTGAGGAGTGTTCACAAGAGAAAGCGCAGGTAAACCAGAAAGCAACTAGTAAATAGCTGCGTTCTATCGGGGAATTATAGTGAATGCGAAACTTTCCATAATCGTCTTACTCATCCTGGCCGCCTGTACGCCTGTACGTGATTTAGGATATGCTGAAATTGATACTTCGTGCGGCCCATCGCTTATTGAAGGGGAAATAAATGGGAAGAAGACTTACTTCGTGCTGGATACAGGAGCGTCCATCACAGCACTCGATCAAAACCAAAGTAG
>VBAQ01000294.1 GCA_005883765.1 Bacteroidota bacterium | reverse complement strand
ATCTGTTCAATACAACTCAAATTTAGTTTGCGGTTGGATGGCTGGTCGAGAAAATTGATAGCGATGTTATCGAAGCATTCTATGTTGCTTAATCCATCAAACATATGCGACATCGTTGGAATGATGACAAGCCTGGCATTCGGTAAATGGCTTACGATTTCTTTGGCCATGGAAGTTGGAGTCACGGGATCAGAGCTTCCAGAAAAAACCAGCACTGGAACGGCGCAGTGGGCAGGTTGGAAAAAATCTTGCGGCACCCTTCCTTGTGTCCAGGCTGCGCACGCTTGTTGTTGCTGGTCGATGCGGTAAGTGCCTACAAACGTACCTCGAGTGAATGAATCAATTTCTTCTTTGCGAATAAAGGGAACATCTTCTGTGCAGGTCACACATAAATAAAATCCCTCTGAAAATAATCTCGACGTGAATGGCGAAAACGAATATAGTTTTGTGAACGGTTCAAAATTGCCGAGGTAAAGTTGATGAACCAGGAACGGTATCGAATGTAGCCCGGCAGGTGAATACATTAGTTCACGGATCTTTGTCTCGACTGCATGCCATGAAACCGTGTAGGATTGTATAGTAGCTGCGGAATCGGTGACATGAACAATAAAAGTCGAGCGGTCCTTTAAGGCATAAAATTCCTTTCCAAAATTCGGAAAGTTTGCGCGGCACAATGAGTCGCGATCGCAGTCACTAATCAATTTGTCCAAGGCTTGTTGCGCAAATAGCGCATGGTACAAAGGCATTCTTGAATTAATGGAAGTCGGCGACCATAAAATGCATTTTTCGACAGAGGAAGGGAATAGTTTTAAATATACCTGCGCGACGCGAGTTCCATACGATAAGCTAAACAAGTCTATTTTCTTATATCCCAACCATTTTCTTACTTCTTCAAAATCCTTCACTACGTTGGTCGTCGTGTATTGAGTGAGGTCTGCATTTTTGCTTAATTCTGTGAAGCACTGCTTCACTTTTTCAACCGGATACATTTCTTCAAACTTTTCGTTCCATGTGCGCCGATCCTGGAATGAAGCGCAATACAAGCCGTTTGATTGGCCGGTCCCGCGCACATCCATTAATACAATGTCATGATGCCGGCGGTAAGGATTGCCAGGCTCAGTATAAAAAGACACATTCTTAGTGTCGGCCATTCCCGGCCCGCCGTCAATGTCAAAAATCGGTGGCAGCAAGGAGTCCCTGTTCAACGCGGGCACTACAATCACATTGAGTTGAATCATGCGGCCTTTGTTGGTTTCCCTGTTTTCAATAACGGGAATTTTTCCACAAAGGACAGAATCATTAGCTCCCGGCGGTTTGCAATATTGAAATTTCTTGAAGATAAGGCGATGAGAAGGCTTCTGGCCGAATGAAATAATAGCAACACATCCGACGAAAATTGTCAAAGGAATTTTCAACATTGTTGAAGAGAGGAAGTTATTGAAATATAACTATGAAGTTAGGGAAATCGAGTTTACTTTCCTTCTGAGTCACTCAGTATGGGCTTTGCGGGGTCTCGTCGAGAAAGAAAATGATTGAATTTCCAAACCAAGGCAGCAGCCAATTTAATGCGTGATTTGAACGCTAAGAATGTGACGGAAATGACAAGCCTGCGGCCTTGATCCCGAGTTGCAAACCTCGGGACAGCTATTAGATGATTTTTTTTAGTTTGCAGAACACCTGCCTACCGGCAGCTGCCGATAGGCAGGGTAGGCAGGGACTCATCGCGTTGAGTTTTTTCTTTCGCCTTCCTCCATCTCGAGCTGAAATCCGGGTAAAAACAAATGAACGGTGACGTCTCGCCATCCACCAACAACAACGACTAATCATTTTAATTAAACCAAACCGCATATCCCTCTCTTCGCAGATCCCAGGCAAGTTCTTCCTCCATCAAAAGGGCTTGTTGACGGGTCATTGGTTTTAAATTGATATGGTCATAAAGGCTGGG
>VBAQ01000085.1:37971-44743 GCA_005883765.1 Bacteroidota bacterium | reverse complement strand
GCCTTGCTGAGCGGCAGCTGTGGTATCTTTTGCAGGCGCCACATACTTAGCGGTATCGGTTACCGGCAGAGTTTGATCTTCCGCCTGCTGCTCCTGCGCAGGCTTTTCTGCTGAGTTATTCTTGTACATTCTATACCCTGCCCAAATAATAACAGCCGTTGTTGCAAGGACCAGCAAAATGACAAAAATTCCTTTATAAGGAGGGCTCTTATCCACATGGGGTTTTAGACTTTCATAGGTAGTTATAGATTCATCGGAAGTTGATGTGGCTGATAATTCCTTTATACCACCATCTTTCATTTTATCAACCAGCAAGTGATCGGGAGTAAATTCCAATTCACCGCTTTTATTTCTTACCAGCGTACCTATGCCTTCGATTTGGAAGGGTTTACCAATATTTAAAAATTGTCGCGCTAATTCAATGTAAGAGCTAAGGTCAGAAGAAGCTAAGGCCTTCATTTTTCCTGTATGCGTGGAAATGTAGGTTACGAGGCTCTCATCATCCTTTACTGAAGCCTTGTACTGAAAACTGATTCCCTCGGAGGCATGCAGCGCATCCGGGTTTGTTCTTGCTGTGGGATCAAGCAAAAATGTGCCGATACCGGCGAGGTCAAGCTTTTTTTCCTGGTAAAGATATTGAGCCAGTAAGGGGGCAAATTTCAAGGTCTTGGATTTTTATTGTGCGCAAGATACTCAATTTGTACTATCGTTGCAAGGTGACAAAACACAACGATCTTAAATGTGATTGCTTTGCCAATAGTTACATTTCTCAGCGTTCACATCTAAATTTGCAGTCAGTATGCTCACAGACGAAGAAAAAAAATTTATTGAATATTGGGAATATCATCGTCTCAAGAAAAAAAAAGTCGTAAAGCAATTGTCTGTCGGTCTTCCTTTGGGTGTTCTGATCGTGGCTGCAATTTTTATAAACTTTTTTTCTGGTTGGGATAAAAGAGCAAAAATGATCATTAGCACCGAACCTTCCCTCATACTCGTTGTCATCATTGCCTGCCTCCTTATCGTTGTCTTCATTGCCATTTTTTCGGCACATCACCGGTGGGATTTAAATGAACAACATTATAAGGAGTTACTTTCCCGTCGCAATGAAAATTGAACTGCCCACAATTTGTAGTTCCATCTGCCTTGTTCCTGCATTGTCTAACTTTGCATCATGAACCCTCATGACTCTTACGAACCCATTTCTGTCTTTGACATTTTTAAAATCGGTATTGGCCCGTCAAGTTCTCATACCCTGGGACCATGGCGCGCAGCACAACGTTTTATCCAGTCATTAAAAGAAAAGAATTGTTTAAGCGATGTCGAACAGGTAAAAATTCTGCTGTATGGGTCACTCGCTAAAACCGGGCATGGACATGGAACAGACGTCGCCGTGCAACTGGGTCTAAGTGGTTACGACCCGGTTAGTATTGATGTCAATAGCATCGCAGCCAGGATAAATGACATCGCTGCGATGAAGAAAATTGTTTTGGGTGGTTTGCACGAAGTTGATTTCGACCCAAAGGAAGATATAGATTTTTTGATTACAGAATCTCTCCCGTATCATCCAAACGCCCTCAGTTTTTTAGTTCTTTTAAAGAATGGAGATGATATTTCTGAAACATATTATTCTGTTGGTGGAGGTTTTGTAAATAAGGAAGGAGAGGAGATATCATCGTCGATGCAAACACAGTTGCCTTTTCCGATTGATACATCGGAGAACCTTTTGCACTGGTGCCGTAAAACAGGAATGGGCATTTCTGAAGTGGTGATGGAAAACGAAAATGCCTGGCGACCTGAATTGGAAACGAGGAAAGGTTTGCTGAACATCTGGAACGTGATGAAAGAATGTATGTTGCGTGGTTGTCATACCACAGGCGTGTTGCCAGGGGGGCTAAATGTAAAACGTCGTGCTGCCGATCTCAATAAAAAATTATTAAACAAAAAACGTTTCGACAATTACGATGATTGGATAAAGGCGATTCGTGCAGGAGGAAATAGTTTTAAATATACACTCGACTGGGTAAGTTGTTTTGCTCTTGCCATCAATGAAGAAAACGCATCCTTTGGCAGGGTGGTCACTGCGCCCACGAATGGTGCGGCCGGTGTCGTGCCCGCAGTGCTCCAATATTTCCTGGTATTTGTGAATGCAAGGGAGGAAGAAGAAAAAATAATTCAGTTTCTTCTCACGGCGGCGGAGATGGGAAGCATTTTTAAAAAGGGTTCCACCATTTCTGCTGCAATGGGCGGTTGCCAGGCAGAGATCGGCGTTTCTTCGGCCATGGCCGCTGCGGCATTAACTGAATGCATGGGCGGGTCACAGAGACAAGCTATGATGGCGGCTGAGATCGCGATGGAACATCACCTCGGCCTTACGTGTGATCCGATTGCAGGTCTTGTCCAGGTGCCATGCATTGAACGTAACACGATGGGTGCGATAAAAGCCATAACGGCTTCACAGCTCGCACTGCAGAGCACGCCGGACTTTGCAAAAGTTTCTCTTGACGGCGTTATAAAAACAATGTGGGATACCGCAAAGGATATGAACACAAAATATAAAGAGACGGCAGAGGGGGGCCTTGCGGTAAATGTTCCACTTGGATTAAAGGAGTGTTAAACACTGAGCCCGACGAAGTGTTACCTCTGTGGGGATGAATGATTCAATTCGATGTAAATACTTTTACATAGTCCACATACATCGTTCCGGTTTGAATTTGTGTGGGATCAAAGTTGGTAAAGAAATTTCCTCCCACTGCAAGGTTGAGTGTGATCCTTTCTGTCTTTCCAAAAAGGTTGGGAATGTTGCCTCCTGATTTGGTTTCAACTAGCTGTCCATCAAAATAAGAAGTCAGAGTATTTTGAGCCCAGATCATTTCATAAACGTGATAGCACGTGGTTAGATCTCCATCTGTGTTAATGAATCCTACGGCATTGCGCACTATGTTATGGTTAGCTGCCTTGCCGTAAAAATAATTTGTTTGATATTTTGTAGGTTCCTGTCCCCTCGATTCGAGGAAATCTATTTCGCCCTGCGTGGGCCACGGATCTCCATAACTCCAATAAGCCGGCCACATGCCATAACCGGCGGGTAACTTGATGCGTGCAATCATCCGTACTTTGGGAGTCGCGGCCTTTGCCGAGACATTGGTTTTGCATTCCACTCTTCCTGAAGTGTAGTTAAAAGTCTTTGGAGTAGGATCCGAAGGTGTTGTAGGACCTGTTACCGTTTCTTTTTTTGCGGTAATCACTAAATTGCCATTGAGCACTTGCAAATTCGCGGATTGGTAAAACTCAAGTTCGTTATTGTAAGCGCCTCCGGTCCAAATATTCCACTTTGACAGATCAGTCGTAAACTCATCCTCAAAAACTTTTGTCCACCCCGAAGAAGTGAGTGCAGTTTCATCAAGAACATAATCGCAAATGGCATGTGCGCTCACGGTGGTGGAATTATTTTCCGGAGAATTTCGTGAAGAAGCCACTTGTTCTTGTGGCTGAATTGCGGTGTTGCTAAAAGATTTTTTGCAATTAGGAAACAAAAAGCAAGCAAGTAACGAGAATAACGCGGCAATGACAGCTGGTTTCATATAGCATATATTAGAAGTGAGCAAATTCTAAATTTTAACGACGCATTAAAATGCTTTTTTAACATCAACTCTTATGTCACTCAATCTCCTTTCTACTTCAGGTGTCATACTTGCCTGGTAACGGCCACCTAAGTAAGTTGCTAAAAATTTTTCTGCCGCAGCTAGCATGGCCATGTTATTAACAGGCCTAGCAAATCCATGTCCTTCATCAGGCGCAAGTATATATTCAACCGGAAAATTTCTTTTACGTAATGCTGTAACAATCTGTTCAGATTCCGCCTTATTCACACGAGGGTCATTGGCACCCTGCGCCACCAGCAACGGTGTTTTAATTTTATCTGCATAAGTTAGTGGCGACTGTCTTGTCAATTGGGCTTTGCCTTCATCAGTGGTCGGGTCACCCATTCGTAAATAAAACAGTTTGCGAATCGATTCCCAATAAGGTGGGATAGAATTCAAAAGTGTAATAAGATTCGAGGGACCAACAATCGATACTGCGGCTGCATAAAGATCAGGAGTAAAAGTTACACCCGCCAATGTTGCATAACCACCATAGGAGCCTCCCATAATGCCGATATGTTTTGGATCAGCAATACCTTGTCCAATCAAATATTTTACTCCCCACGTGATATCGTCTTGCATTTTCTCTCCCCATTGTTTATTGCCTGCATCCAAAAATTTCTTACCATAACCGGTAGAAGCTCTAAAGTTCGGCAACAGAACCGCATATCCGCGATTAGCCAGGAATTGCGCATAGGAGTTGTACCCCCAATAATCTCGTCCCCATGGTCCTCCGTGCGGAAACACCATTAATGGAAGATTTTTCGGCTCAATACCTTTGGGCAACACCAAATACGCTGGAATTTCCAATCCATCTGATGATTTATAGCGGATAGCTTTCATGGGGGCCAGCGAATTTGTTGGAATATTGGGTCGCGGGCGATATTCAAACGTAAGTTTCTTTGTGTTGCGATTATACAAATAAGCTGCGCCAGGATCAGTATCACTATAGGCATTTACAAGCCACTCGTTTTCATCATCGGTCGAAGAAAAAAAGTTAAGAGTTAACGCTGGTAATTGTTTCTGGATAATAGTATAATCATTTTCATACTCTTTGTTTTTCCAGTAGAGCCTTTCTTTTTCATCGGTATAAGAGGTATTGATAATACTCTTCGTAACCTCGGAAAAATTTGCATTTCCGAAATCCACCTTGCTCAATGGATCTTTCTCAACAAATTCTTCATTCATAGTGATTGGATCGAGCAATACGAGTTGTTTCAAATCTCTGTCGCCCTTATTGGTCGCTATATAAAACTTTTTGTTGTCCTTGTCAAAAGCATAAGGATCGAATTCTTCATAAGGGCCTGTGGAATAAATGGGCACCATTTCCTTTTCGTCTACGCGTAAGAGGTCATTACTCCCATCTTCGTTGGCGCGAGTGGCCAATCTGAGCTTGTCATTCCAATCGAAGATCCAGCCTGTGATACGATCCTTGGCCGAATTCTGTCTCAGCAGAGTTTTTTCGCCCGTAGAGATCTTAAGTTTATACAAGTCATGCCAGGCTTTATCGCGGTCATTCAATCCAATGTATAAGGCATCGGGATCTGATTTAGGAACGGCGTAAATGAAAGTGCGCACTCCTTTATAATCGGTGAGAATCCTGTTATTGGGGATATCACTCCCGGGAGCGGCTTTTTCCGCTGGATTAACAGCATACACATTGAAATTTTCATCCCCTCCTTTATCCTGCACATACAAAACGTATTTGCTGTCTTTGGACCAGAAATAACCCCTGATCGGGCGCAGCGTATCAGCCGTCACTGCGCGTGCTGAAGCAAACGGCGCTTCTGCCTCCTTTACCCAAATATTCATCGTGCCTTTGTAAACTTTTAAGAATGACATATACTTTCCATCAGGTGAAAGCTGGCCACCTGCAATTTCAGGAGGGCCGAAAAAAAGTTCCCTGTCAATTATGGGAGGTAATTTGGTCTGCGCCTGTGTTTGTAATGCGAAAACAAAAACCGGAAGCAGTAAAAAAATTTTAGCAGATCTCATACAGAAAATTTTTTGGAAGTAAAAGAAGAATTCAAACATAAATTTCGGGCGGCAATGTCCTAATGAAGGTAAAAAGAAATGTTTATTGATGAGGCATATTTGGATTTATTATATTCCTGGGAATTTATTTTTAGACCTGGTTTTAGGACGAATTCAATTCAACGAAGGACTCAATTCAATGTCTCTCAAATCAATTTCGCTGTAGTCTCTTATCTCATTATACAAAGTGTCTCTCTCGATTGGTTTTCTTTTGACTTGTTTGATGAGTGTAACCAACTCCGACGTGGTCATAGAAGGATTTTGTTCCTCAGCTCCGGCCATAGAATAGATCTTTGTCGTGTCATCAATAGTGCCGTCGATATCATTTACACCAAATGATAAACTTAATTGCGCATTTTGCCGGCCAAGCATTGGCCAGTAAGCTTTCAGATGAGGGAAATTGTCGAGATAAATTCGTGCAACTGCATACATCTTCATGTCCTCCACAATGCTGCTTTCCGGCACATTGCTCATATCGTTATCCTTGTTTCGAAACTTGAGAGGAATAAATGTATTGAACCCTTTTGTCTCATCCTGCAGTTGCCGCAGTCTGCTCATGTGATCAATGCGATGCGAGTATGTTTCAATATGACCGTAAAGAATGGTAGCATTGCTGTGCATGCCCAGCCGGTGAGCCGTTTCATGAATTTTGAGCCATCCTTCCGTACTAACTTTATCAGCACAAATTTGTTCTCGAACCTCAGGATGAAAAATTTCCGCACCGCCCCCGGGCAATGAATCCAGTCCTGCCTGCTGCAAATATTTTAATCCTTCCTCATTAGTCATTTTTGCCTTGCGAAACATGTAATCCAATTCTACAGCAGTAAAACCTTTGATGTGTAGGTGGGGACGATGAGCCTTTATCCTTTTAAGAATATCCGCAAAAAATTCCAGGTTCAATTTGGGATGAACACCGCCAACGATATGCACTTCTGTGATCGGTTTACTATCATATTTCTTTACCATGTTGAGCATATCATCCGCACTCAGTTCCCAGCCTTGTTCCCGATCAGCATAAAGACGAGAGTAGGAGCAAAAATTACAACTGAATACGCAGACATTGGTTGGCTCAATATGAAAGTTCCGGTTGAAATAGG
>VBAQ01000085.1:37502-37957 GCA_005883765.1 Bacteroidota bacterium | reverse complement strand
GAATGGAAGAGAGCCTTTTTCAAAAAGAAGCAAGCCTTGCTCATCGGTGATGCGCTCACCATTAAAAATTTTCTCTGCTATATCACGAAGTTCTGGCGATATATTTCCAGTTCTAAACAAACTATCATTCCCGATCATAAAAACTTCTTTGCACAAAGTTACGCCTGTAGGTAAAAAGGATAATGATGTTTGTCAATGAAATTGAAAAATGACTTGCTAACAGGTCAATATTTCACAACCTTGAGAGAAATGTTGTGGTTGGGATCAGCGTACCCCAGCTTGACAATATAAACGCCCGACGATCTTGTGCTGAGGTCAATGATCTCCTGTTTTGATGCGGTCAGATTAAATTGTTTGCTCCACACCAACTGCCCGGCAGAACTAAATACGGAAATATACTTTAAGTCTGTCGGGGGCTGAAAATGCCAAACTGTAAACTGGTTTCTGAATGGGTT
>VBAQ01000085.1:24839-37482 GCA_005883765.1 Bacteroidota bacterium | reverse complement strand
GTAGCCCTTCTCTTTTCAACCTGGCTGGTAATATTCTCGTCTTAAAATTGACGTTATCAATGAAAACGTTGTTCTTGTTGTTGTTTGTGTTTCTGAAAACTATTTGTGTTGGTCCAATTGGTGCAATCGTGGTCAGGTCGATTGTTTCGGTCCTCCATTGTGCACTTGAAGTCGGAATAAACTCGCTTGTCAGAGCCATGCTCACAGTTTGCAGATCAGTGCCCCATTTTTTGTAAACGGACGTGAAAGTATTTCCGCAATCTTTTGTCACTAAAACCTGGAGAGTGTCGGTAGGCGATCCATCTGTGAAACTGGCAGCGGCGACATCAAAAGATACAGACACGGAGTCAACGCCTGAATAGGTTACTCGTGGAGTATAAAGATCATCGATCCTTCCGGGAAATGCATAGTTGTAATTATTCACATAAGCAGAAGCCGTACTGTTTTTGCCGGTGTTAATTCTTGCCCAGGTTGTGGCTGCATCGGGATTAACTACTACCCAACCAGCCGGCGGAAAGCCTGCGGCTTCAAAACCTTCGCTCAATGGAGCAACCATCATTCCAGCGATTCCAAACGCTTTACTTAATGTATCATTCTTTGTTTGCTGGTCACCAGTCCCTGTTGAAGAAACAGGATTATAAGTATAAACAACGATATTATGCTGAGCCGTCGACAAACCCGAAGCAAGTGGAAGATTCACAGAAATAGTTGAATCCTTGGCGAGATTTATCCCCGTGACGTTTGTCGTTTGCACCGCTCCATTATCAATACTGTAAGCGACACTGAAGCCAGTAATAGTTTCAATTCCTTTATTTTTTATGATTGCAGTCGGCGTAATGTTATTTGTGCATTCCAAAGCCTTTGGCTTATCTATTGACAAGACCTGGATGTCGCGCGTGCAGCTTGCGCAGACCGCGTAAATATTGACGTCGTCAATGTAGGTGTTGTTGCCAAAAGCATTTGTGTTGCGGAATTTGACGATCATTTTTTGACCGACAATAATATATGGGCTGAGATCAATCGTCTCTTCTCTCCACTTCGTTGGTTCGGATGGAGTCGCGGTAAAAGCACCGGTGGTTACCGGAGCCGTAGCCAGGTGGTTGCCAGATTTTTTATAGGCAAGGTTGTATGTTTTGCCACCGTCACCGGACACATAAACTTCAAGCCCATCCCAGGAAGAAACATCAACTGCATCGACTACCGCATACGCGACCTTAAAATTCAGTTGCACGTCACTCGCAGTTCCGAGATCCATGGCAGGTGTTATTAATTCATCCAGCGTTCCGATTTGGTTGATGTTGTAATTGTCAAAAAAAGCAGACCCTGGATTGGTGTAGCCTGATGTTGGGTCTCGCGTCCATGTGTCTGAGGAGCTGCTATTGGGATTCCAGATTTGCCAGCCCGCAGGCGGAAAAGTTGCCGAGCTAAAATCTTCGGCAAGAGGAAGACTCGCAGTAGCTACATGAATATTGATATAGGAGTAGAGAGTATCATTGTTCAAAAAATTGTCTGCAGCACCGTTAGGTGAAGAAGTATAAATTGTCAAAACATGATTACCGCTCGTGCCGGAAATAGGAGCAAGTTCAAGCGTTGTATCGCTGCCTGGTGATAAATTTAATGGGAACGTTGTTGTTGTTGGCAGGTTGGCATCCATAGTTACACTTAAATTAACTGAAGTCATGGTGCTTGTGCCGGTGTTTCGCAGAATAGCTTGAAGAGGCGTATTGTCAACAAGGAAACTCTTGCGTTCACGATTCCCGCGAGGAGAAAGATCGACAAGAAAAGCATCGTTGATTGGAGATGGTGGTGTGGCACCATCAGTAGTCAATAAGCCTGGCCGATAGAGATTGAGGCATCCTTCGACTCTTTTTCTCATTCCATTCGAAAACATGAACATGGCACGGTCATCAAAATAATTCATGAAACATCCGTACATCATTCCAAAGCTTTCAGGCGCACAACCATCTTTATAATTCATGCTCGGATTTCCGTAAACAAAATTGTCAGAGCTGGTACCTTTTGAGAGGGGGGTATCATCTCCTTCGGGACCCGCGCCCAAAGGCAAGGGCCAGCCCGCCTGAATTTGAAAATCATTATTATTACAAGTTGACTGATCACCGAACGTATGCCAGAGATAGAAATAGTGTCCGATCTCATGTGAAAGGGTGGAACCTTCTGCATAATCCGGGTAATAATTACGTGTTGTGTTGCCCGCATAGGGCAGGCTTTTTATTCCGATAACGGCCCCTTGCGGGCCTTGCCCCGTCGTAAACGGAAAGGTTGCAATGCCCAACAGCCCTGCATCACTGCCAGTGAAGGTACCACACCAAACGTTTAAATATTTGCTGCTATCCCATGGATCGAGCCCACCCGTAGAAAGAGATTTAATGCTGATATGATCCGGAGTTGTATTTGCACGTCTTTCGATGCCGGTGGTAAGTGCACCACCTGGATCACGTCGTGCAAGAACAAATTTTAAAGAGATCCTTCCCACTCTAGCCGCAATTTCGGGAGGAATAACCGCTGTGTATTGATCTAATTTTTTCCCCGCATAATCTCTGTTCAGAATTTCTACCTGTTCGATAATGTCTCTATCCGATATTCCGGCAAGTGTTGTCGCGTCATCGACTAAATGAAAAACGATCGGTATGATGATCGAATTATCTTGCGTTTTTTGCGCCCGGGCGCTTACTTGTTGTTGACGTTGCAGGTATAATTTGTATTGTCTTTCGCCTTCGATTCTCCATTTCTCCGGCAATGAGGGGTCTTTCCGGATTGCGTCTTCCATGACCTCCATAGTTGAGCAACGGTGAAGAATTTTATTGCTGCCTTTCTGTTGTTGAATATTCAGGGTTTGTAGTGGCTCCTGCGCTTTGAGACCTGAAGCAAGTGAACTAAGTAAGAGTATAGAAGGGACGATGACGTGCTTTTTCAAAGGACTTATTTTATTTTAAATATATACACTTACAGGATTTGCAATGTTACAGAATAATTACAGTTTTGTCGAAATAATTCCGCTGAAAGCATTGACTTGACTAATATTTTCAAGTTTAACGATTTGCCGTTTTTTTTGTTGCTTCTCCATCAACAAAAGGCCAGAAAAATTAATTATTGAAAATAACTATCTTCCCTCATCAATATAAAACTGCATTCTGTCGATTCTAACTGTTGTTTAAACCTGTGGCCGACATCGAAATAAATCTTACACGGTCTACTAAAAAATAGAAAATGAATATTAAGTTTCGTCTCACCATTCTTAGTTTCCTACAGTTTTTCATATGGGGGGCGTGGCTGATCTCGCTCGGAGGGTACATGTTTTCTCTTGGATTCACAGGCACGCAGGTAAGTGTTACATATGGCACAATGGGTGTTGCCTCTTTATTTATGCCCGCATTACTGGGAATTGTGGCTGACCGATGGATCAATGCTGAAAGAGTTTTAGGTGCCTGTCATCTTATGGGAGCTGGCTTGCTCTTGTGGGCATCTACTGTTACGGATTTTAAAACAATGTACCTGATCATGCTGCTGAATGCAATGGTCTATATGCCCACCATTGCTTTGGTCAATACGGTGTCTTATGTTGCTCTCGAAAAAAATGGCTTCGATATTGTGAAAACTTTCCCGCCTATCCGCGTATGGGGTACCATTGGTTTTATTTGTGCCATGTGGGTCACAGATCTTAATCATTGGACCCTGAGTCCAAATCAACTCTATGTTAGTGCCACCGCTGCAGTTATCATGGGCATATATTCCTTCACCGTTACAAAATGCCCGCCTGTCAAAACAAAGGAGAAAAAAAATCTTGTTTCCTCCTTGGGTTTGGATGCATTTGTTTTATTTAAAAGAAAGCAGATGCTCATCTTCTTTTTCTTTGCCATGTTTCTTGGTGGTGCACTCCAGATTACAAATACATTTGGCGTAAGTTTTTTAAATGATTTCAAAAAAAATTACCCGGAATCATTTGCGGTAAAACACCCCAATGTACTATTATCCATATCGCAGATATCAGAAACACTTTTCATCCTTACGATTCCTTTTTTCTTGCGCAGATTCGGAATAAAAGCGGTGATGCTTATGAGCATGTTTGCCTGGGTGTTCCGATTCGGTTTATTTGGTCTTGGTAGTCCTGAAGGAATTGGTTTTGTTTTGCTCATTCTTTCTATGATCGTGTACGGGATGGCCTTCGATTTTTTTAATATCTCTGGTTCTTTGTTTGTGGAAAGGGAAGCTGACATGAAAATCAGGGCGAGTGCGCAGGGTTTGTTTATGTTAATGACAAATGGATTGGGCGCAGCTCTCGGTGGTTTGTTCAGCGGGAGAGTGGTAGATTATTTTACGCACGATGGAGTAAAGGATTGGAAGAGCATTTGGTTCAGTTTTGCAGCGTATGCTCTTGTGCTGGGACTTACATTTCCATTTATCTTCAAATACAAGCACGTTCCAACGTCACGAGAAGTTGGAAAAGCAGAAGCCATTGAGATGACGCCGCATTGATTCACTCAAAAAAATTCATTCAACAGGAAACTATTCACCTGATCAATGTCACAATGCCTTTAATTCCCGGCAAACTCGCCTTTTTAAAACTAATTACATATACATACACGTCGGCGGGTTGAAGCTTACCATTTAAACGCCCGTCCCAGGAAACTATTGACGCTGATGAGTGATACACGAGCTGTCCCCATCGATTGAATACATTTACTTCCGCGCCAAGTCCGGGATCTATAAAAGGAACTCGCCAAAAATCATTCACGCCGTCATTGTTGGGAGTAAATGCATTCGGAATAAATATTCCTGGTGCAACTGTTACTCTCACACTGTCCTTGTTTGTACAACCAACCGATGACTGAACAAAGAGAGTGTACACGAAATCGTTCGGTGGAGACACAGTCGGATTTAGTGATGTGGCATCACTCATGTACAAAGGCGGCTCCCAGTTGTATGAGATATTATCGCCCTGCACCGTAGCAGATAAAGTTACCGGATAGCCCTTCAAATAAACCCTATCGGGCCCTGCTTCCACGCTGGGCTTTGAACGAACATTAATTACTAGCAGGTTGGATGCAATGCGGCAGGACGCGATCGCAGCGACTGCCGCATCCGTTACAGTCACACGATACCAATAACTCCCTGGTGCAATCGCTGGCTGTCGCAAGTATGAATCGTTCGTTGCACCAACGATATCATGCCAGGTATTTCCTGAATCGGCGGTCGACTGCCATTGATAAACCGGTGACTGATATAAGGAAGATGCATTAGCCGATAAAGTGTACAGGGTCGTATCGCCCTCGCATACATCTAATGTATCACGGTTGCCTTGTATGGCTGCTGCGATCTTTGGGCCGCAGGGCTGAAACATGATGTCATCAAGCGCAAGGTCATTTCCATTTCCTCCCGGCCATGTATCGGTTACCCGCAACACGACAGGCGAGTTATCGGGTGGTGTAGTAAAGACAAAGCCATACTGTTTCCATTGCGGTTCTGTTGTAACGGGCAGCTCGCCCGATTCGTAGAATGCGAGAATCGTCCCGTCCGGTTTTTCGATGCGGAAAATAATTTCTGGTCTAATCCCATTGAAAGGCTTCGCCACATTCATCATCCATGCAGAACATTCGTATGCGGTATTGGGGCAAAGACCGCTGATCGTGGTAAGAAAAAAATCTCCCGCAACATATGCCGCGTTTATCAGCATGAAATTTCCTCGACCAGTGTGATCGGATAAAATGGTATGCCACGTGTTGTTGAAGCAACCAGACGTATGCTTTGTTATTGTGTAATACCCGTCATCGGGACACGAAGAAGGTGTATAGGTATATATGCCTGGAGGAACGTAAGCAGGTACGCCGGCACTACCCGATTCGCCAAAATTGATTTTTACTGTTGGATCACCGAGGCTGCCATTACAGATTTGTGCCGTCATTAATCGGGAAAGAAAAATAAAAATCACTAAAGGTAAAGACCGTAAAAGCAAACGACAACTCAGAACACCAAGGCCCTGCACGTGCAAATAATTTTGAAGTGACACCTAATTTAAGTCTTTTATTTCTGACTAAACCGAATAAACGAGTTAGCGCAACGATGACTCGAGAGGTTGCCAACGATCACTACCCAGCGACGTTCCAGCTGTATAGCGAGTCAATGGCTGCTCTGCCTGGCGTTTCAAGACAAACCCAGTGAGAGCGGTTCGCGTTGGAGAACTATTTATCTTCACCGAACTTAAATGAACTCGGCATGCCCAGCTCAAAAAATATCCTCTTAATTCTCGTCACGATCACTTCTCAATTGGAAGCACAAAAAATGAAAACTTTCACCATCGCGTCGCCCGACGGTGGCATTGAGGTAAAGGTCATTGCCGGAGAAAAATTGCAATGGACGGCAACACATCGATCCCAAACCATCCTTGCACCATCTACAATATCTCTGACGCTTTACAGTGGGGAGGTATTAGGAAACAATCCCGAAATCAGAAATCCAAAATCCGAAACCATCAATAACAAGATCGCTGCGATCAATTATAAAAAAGAGACTGTGCCGGATAATTACAATCAACTTACACTGAATTGCAAAGGTGATTATGGGATCATATTCAGAGCATACAACGATGGTGTTGCCTACAGGTTTTTTACGAAGAAAAAGGACAGCCTTATTGTCCGGTCCGAAGAAGCCAATTTCAATTTTAGTGACGATGATTCTGCATACATTCCCTACTCTAATGATCCGCACAATAAGGACAAATATCAGTGTTCATTTGAAAATACGTATCAGCACATCAGGCTGTCGCAGTTTGTGAAAGATACCGTAGCCTTTGCGCCCGTGCTTGTTGAACTGGCAAACAATAAAAAGGCCGTCATTACAGAAGCCGACCTGGAAGAATACCCCGGCATGTTTTTAACAAACGGAAAAACTACCAATGGACTTAGTGGCGACTTTGCGCCTTACGTATTGACCCAATTGCAAAACGAGCGTAACCCGGTGCAGGCTCTCGTAACAAGACGTGCTGGCTTCATTGCTAAAACGAAAGGCACCCGCACTTTTCCCTGGCGCATTGTTATCATCAGCACAAATGACAAAGATCTTTTGAACAATGATATGGTGTATCGCCTTGCTTCACCCTCGAGAGTAACAGATGTGTCATGGATCAGGCCGGGCAAGGTTGCCTGGGATTGGTGGAATGACTGGAATATCGCTCATGTTGATTTTCGTGCGGGAGTAAACACCGCAACATATAAATACTATGCTGATTTTGCCGCAGCCAATCACATCGATTATATTTTATTGGATGAAGGCTGGTCAGATGACAGGGACATTATGAAAATCGTTCCTGAAATAAATTTGAAAGATATCATCGACTATGCTGCAAAGAAAAATGTTGGCGTTTGGTTATGGATGGGTTCATATCCGCTCGATCAAAAAATGGAGGAAGCTTTTTCAACGTACTCAAAATTAGGGGTCAGGGGTTTCAAAATCGATTTCATGGACAGGGATGATCAGAGTATGGTTGAGTATTATTATCGTGTCGCTAAAACCGCCGCAACTCATCATATCATGGTGGATTTTCATGGCGCGTACAAGCCAACGGGTTTGCAACGCACTTATCCAAACGTGGTCAACGTGGAAGGTGTGCATGGGATGGAACAATTAAAGTGGAGTAATCCCGACATGCCAAAGTTTGATGTGACCATTCCCTTTGTCCGCATGATCGCGGGACCGATGGACTACACTCCGGGTGCCATGCGAAATGCCACCAAACAAAGTTTTCGACCCATTTATTCCCAACCCATGAGCCAGGGCACGCGCTGTCACCAGTTGGCCATGTATATCATGTATGAAGCACCATTTGAAATGCTTTCCGATAATCCGACAGTTTATATGCGCGAACAGGAGAGTGTGAATTTTATTGCATCCATTCCCACTACAGTTGATGAGACTGTTGCCCTGGATGGAAAGGTTGGTGAATATGCATTGATGGCAAGGAGAAAAGCACGTGAGTGGTATGTGGGAGGCATGAGCAATTGGAACGCCAGGGACGTTACGATAGACCTTTCATTTTTAAAAGATGGCAATTATGAAGCGGAAATTTTTAAGGACGGTATAAATGCCGACCGTGATGCGACAGATTATAAAAAAGAGGTCATAAAAGTTTCTTCGAAGGAGAAATTGAACGTGTATCTTTCGAATGGGGGAGGGTGGGCCGCGAGAATTTACCCCTCACACTGAGCCTGACGGAGTGTGAGCCTGATGAAGTGTGAGCCTGACGAAGTGTGAGCATAGCGCGACATCCTGGTCGAAAAATTTCAACAAAGAAGGGGCCTGCAGGAGCTGGGGTGTAAGCTGGCACAATTTTATATAAATCAAAATAACAACTGCACAGCAGACAACCAATAAAAAAATCAGTGTATGAACCTAACCCAAAAAAAGCTTGGACCATTGTTCTTTGCCCTCGCAGTGCTCACCGCAACTGCGATATTGTTATTAACCGATAAAAAACCCAAGTATGACGAATACGACAGGTTGATGTGGTAAGGGAAAAGGGTTACGAAAAATTATAGATGTGGCAATTCGCAGGCATCATCTCTATTAATTCATGTAGCGAGGGCTAGAATCGGTTACGTCCTACCGGCGCCACCAATCATCTTCATCGTCGTCCTCTTCGTTATTAAAATCATCGAAGCCGTAGTCATAAGAATTTCCGTTTTCATCATCATAGTTTTTATCAAGATGATATGGGTAATATTTCATCCACTCACTACCATATTTTCGTTTGAGGTGCTTGATCTCGATTTCCAGTTCTCTTGCCCGCTCCTCGTCAGGAGTTAATTCTTCATCAATCATATCTTTAAACAGCTCTGCATAAAACGCACACTGGCAGTATTCACCCAGAGCGCATTTACCGTGTTCCGTGCCGGGTCGGCAAAGCTCGAAGAACCCCATGTGCCAGCGCTTCACTTTCGCGTGCTGATCAAAATTCTCGCGAATGGTTGCATACTGAATTCTTTCCGGCACCTGGGTCTGCAGCACGAATGACCAGTTATATTCATCCAGCATTTTTCTTAATGCATCCAGAAGACGATTGACCTGTTCATCACTTAACATTTCAGCGGGTGGCAGTTGCTCTTTATGTATGCCTGTCCATTCTTCAAGGCTACGAATGGGGGCGCTTTTGTTCTCCTCTTCATCAGGGATCCAATCCCATAACTGCAATTCCTTTTCAGCGAATGGCCAACTCACGTTTTTAGTGGCGTAATCGATGTCGGAGAGCAGTTGCTCTACATAGTTTTCCATTGCGCAAATTTTCGAAGATAAATTTACTAATTGCCTTCAACGGATCTGGAATGGCGGTCCCATTTCTTTTTTGTGATCTGGTAGATTACTGATGCGCCCGGTCTCCCTTCTAAAACTGCGCCTTCTAAGGCAATAATTCGTTCGCCCCCTATTTTTTCAATGGCTCTTTGGGAACGGACATTCTTTTCGTCAATGTAGAAAAGGATGTTGTCAACAAATTGAAATGCCCATTCCATCATTAAGCGTTTCATTGAGCTGTTATAAAACCCTCCCCAATATTTGCGGGCTAAAAAAGTCCAACCAATTTCAATCGCATTTTTAGTTTCTTTAACGGCGTGAAACCTGGTACTGCCAATTATGTGCCCAATCTTTTTGTCTATTACTGCGAATGCCCCGGCCGATGTTATGGCGTCTTTAAAAAACAATTCAAACACATTGCGTTCGCAACGGTCTTTTGCCGGATGCTGCTCCCAAATAAGAGGGTCTGAAGCCACTTTGTACAGATCTTCAAAATCCTCGTCACTCAATGGTCTTAAAAGAATTAACTCATTTTCCAATTTCGGTTGCAGATCAAAAATCGTTTTGTTCATCGCTATCAAAATTACTTAATAGAATTTCCTTTGCTAAACCCAGGCAAGACGATCATAAGAAAAGATCAAGAAATTTTCGGAAGAAGGATTCTTGAAAATCCGCGAGAAATTCAATGGGATTGTTAATGCCTTACAAATGGGAAAATAAAAAACCCCGTTCATCCCTCGACGTTGCTCAGGAGAACGGGGCTATTTTTTTTAACCGGGAAAAGTTTATAAATGTGCTTCGATCTTTTTTACAAAATTTCCTTTCGGTTGTGCGCCTACCAATTTATCCACAACCTGGCCATTTTTGATAAACAAGATCGCGGGAATAGACGTAATTCCATAGTTCATGCTTACCTGCGGGTTATAGTCAACATTTACTTTACCAACGTTGATCTTACCAGCATAGTCTTTTGACAGGTCTTCTATTACCGGGCCGATTGCGCGACAAGGGCCACACCATTCTGCCCAAAAATCAACTACGGTCAGCTTATCGGATGCCAGTACTTCAGTCTGAAAATTTGAGTCGTTGAATTCTTTTGCCATATTACTGTTTTAATTTTTTAGCTATTTACATCAGGAGAACTGCAAATTTAACCCCAAAAATGATAACACGAAGTTATGACATTAATGTCGATTAACTTGTCACTTGCCCGACAGTAAATATACCAAGCCCTGCTAATCTGTCTACCTGCTATTTCTTAACATTTGTCAATAAAAAAAGTTCAATGAGCCTTCTCGTCGATAAACTTACTGGTGTTTGTGATCCTAATTTTGTCGCGGGGATGAGAAAGAATGCAGTCAGGGAGAGCACGAATTCTCTAAACGGTGGTTACCTGCACTTCAAACTCCGGCTTGCTTTCCAGGAACTCGGTCATCTCATCGTTCATTTCAAACCCATTGTCCATTGTAAGCAAACTAATTTTCAGATTGTTTTTTGGCTCATTCAATGTAAACCTCAATGTCGCCTTGCCCGGATGGTCCCGCACATTTTTATCAATAAAATCTACGACGTCATTTGTAACATCTTTGGGGTGGACTTCGATATGTACCTGCCTGGTCAAATTTCTTTTCAGTGTTTCGGCCAGTGAAACTGTGGTCACTTTAAATTCAAATTCGGGACGATTAAATCTTTGCCTGAAAAATCCAACCAGAAAAACTGTGCTCCCTTGTTGAAGGAAAGGCGAGAACCGGACGTAATCATCACTCCATAAAACAATTTCCGTTTTACCGGAATAATCTTCCAATACAAAATTGCCGTACTTATTTCCCTGCCTGGAAATTTTATGTTGTGCATCAGTTACCAAACCAAGTAATCTGAATTGCCGACCCGGGTTTGGTTGTTTAGAAATAATTTCTTTGAACTCATTAAAGTCAGCAATTGGCGTGATGCCATAGTGTTTCATTTCAAATTTGTGGTGATCTAATGGATGGCCACTTAAGAACATTCCCGTAATTTCCTTTTCATGGTTTAGTTGCACGATCAATGGCCAGGGAAGGCAATCGGGAAGTCGCGGCGGTGGAATTTCCATTGTTATTGGTAAATCGCCGAACAGGGTATTCGTAGCCGTTGCATTTTGTGTTTGTATCACTTGTCCATATCGAATGATGCGTTCCAGGCCAGAGACCGTTTCTTCTGGTGGTACATAAAAATATTGCGCCCGATGATGCTCAGAAAAACAGTCAAATCCGCCGGCATAAGCCAGGCTTTCCAGGGTCTTTTTATTTACTGTTCGTTGATTGATCCGCTTGATAAAATCGAAAATATTTTTGAATGGTCCATTCTTTTTTCTCTCTTCAATAATGCTTTCAACTGCCGCTTCCCCAACGCCTTTTAATCCACCCAAACCAAAACGTATTTCTCCCGCTTTGTTGACAGCAAATCCTTTTAATGATTCATTGATATCTGGTCCCAGAACTTTTATGCCCATGCGTTTGCACTCTTCCATAAAGAAGGTGATCTTTTCAATGCTCCCTGCATGGTTTAGGACGGCCGCCATATATTCACCCGGATAATGGGATTTTAAATAGGCCGTTTGGTGTGCAACATAAGCGTAACACGTCGAATGTGCCTTGTTAAATGCGTATTGAGCGAATGCTTCCCAGTCGCTCCAAATCTTTTCTAATCTTTCCCTCGGATATAAATTCTTTGTTGCTCCCTCAATAAAAGTATCTTTCATTTTATCAAGAGTCTTCCTGTCTTTTTTTCCCATAGCCTTGCGCAAAACATCGGCCTGACCTTTCGTGAAGGCTGCGAGCCGTTGACTCAGCAGCATCACCTGTTCCTGGTAGACAGTAATACCATAAGTGTCCTTCAAGATCTCCTGCATCTCCGGTAAATCGTAAGTGATACTTTCGCGGCCGTGTTTGCGTTCGATGTAATTTGGAATATAAGCCATCGGGCCCGGTCGGTACAAAGCGTTCATCGCTATCAGGTCATTAAAAGAATCAGGTTTTAATTCTCGCAAATATTTTTGCATCCCCGGACTTTCAAACTGGAAAGTGCCGATGGTATCACCGCGCTGGTAAAGCTCAAATGTTTTCTTATCATCGAGTGGCAAGGCATCAAGATCAACCTCTATTCCATGATTCTCTCTAATAAGATCCAGGGCATCTTTCAAAATGGTGAGAGTCTTCAATCCGAGAAAGTCCATCTTGAGCACGCCAGCATCTTCGATCGTGCTGCCTTCGATTTGAGTAACCCAGAGATCGGAATCCTTTGCGGTGGCAACGGGAATCAACTCCGTCAGATCTTTTGGAGCGATAATAATTCCGGCTGCATGTAT
>VBAQ01000085.1:15114-24817 GCA_005883765.1 Bacteroidota bacterium | reverse complement strand
AGGCGCTCAGCTTCGTGAAGCACAGTCGCTTCCATCGTTTTACTGTTATAGATCTCCCGAAGCTTTTTAACGTTTTCGAGATCATCTGCCCCTAATCCTTCTTTTTCAATCAAGGATTTTTCACCATCCCTTGGAGTAAGAGGAGCTTGTAATAATCTTCTTAGTTCAATGCCTGGTCGTTCCGGCACCAGTTTAGCCAATGCGTTTGACTCGGGTAATGGAAGATCCATTACCCTGGCAACATCTTTAATGCTCATCTTAGCTGCCATTGTGCCGTAAGTGATGATCTGTGCTACCTGGTTTTTTCCATATTTCGCAATCACATAGTCAATTACTTTTTGTCGGCCCACATCATCGAAGTCTGTATCAATATCCGGCATCGATTTACGATCGGGATTTAAAAACCTTTCGAACAGCAAATTGTATTTTATGGGGTCAATATTCGTGATGCCGATACAATACGCTACTACGGAACCTGCGGCCGAGCCACGTCCCGGCCCAACAAAGACTCCAATATCACGTCCAGCCCTGATAAAATCACTCACAATTAAGAAATACCCGGCGAAACCCATCGTCTTAATTGTGAATAATTCAAAGTCGATGCGCTCGCGCAATTCTTCCGTTACTTCACTGTAACGCTGTTTGGCTCCTTCGTAAGTAATATGCTTAAGATACTCCCACTGATTCAGATTACTGTCTTCATGAATTTGAAATTCCTTTGGAATTGGAAACGCGGGAAGAAGAATATCTCTTTTGAGATTCAGCAATTCCACCTTATCGATGATCTCGTTTGTATTGTCAATGGCTTCAGGAAGATCATCAAAATTCAGGCTCATCTCCTCAGTGGTCTTGAAATAGAACTGGTCATTGGGAAATGCAAAGCGTTTATTTTTCACGTGCACATCATCATCAGTAAATTCCCGCAAGGCAGGGGTTGAGAGTTTTTCACCCGTATTAATGCAGAGCAAAATATCATGAGCATTGAAATCAGATTGATCAACATAATGGGAATCATTGCTGGCAATTATTTTTACTCCGTATTTTTTAGCAAATTTTACCAACACGTCGTTTACCTTATTCTGTTCGGGCAAACCATGACGCTGCAGCTCTACGTAATAATCTTCGCCAAACAGGTCAAGCCACCACGTAAATTCTTTTTCAGCTTCTGTCTCGGTTTTTTTCAGGATGGCTTGAGGCACAAGAGCACCCAGGCAGCAAGTTGTAGCGATCAATCCTTCGTGATATTTTAATATCAGCTCTTTGTCAATGCGAGGATACTTGCTGTACATACCCTCAATAAATCCAAGAGAGGTCAGCTTTACCAAATTGCGGTAACCCTTTTCATTTTTTGCAAGAAGTATCTGATGATGGCGCGGGTCTTTTTCCTCCTTTGAAAAATTCTTTCTGTGCCTGTCTCCTGTAATATAAAATTCACACCCAACGATCGGTTTTACTTTTAAGTTGCCCTTTTCATCTTTATGTTTATAGGCCTCCGCGACAAACTCAAAAACACCAAACATATTTCCATGATCGCTGATGGCCAGGGCGGGCATGCCATCCGCAATAGCTTTTTTATAAAGTGATGGAATGGGGGCGGCTCCGTCTAAAAGGGAAAACTGCGTATGAACATGTAAGTGGGAAAATTTCATAGTTAAAGTCGGCGATCCTTTGATCCTTCTGTTTCAGCAATGTTAAAAAATTAAAGCCAATCAGCCTCCAAATGATATGAACAACGGCCATTCGCTTTTGTTTAAAAATTTTTACTTGATCCCGGTCATTTATCAATACAATTTTTGGTTATAAATATCGTTTGAATTGACGAGTTAACGGAAACCCTTTACATTTGCAAATCCACTACTGTCGAGCTTCCGGGCTATGTAAACATCCTAAAAGAAAACCGATATGTTAAAAACAGTTTTACCTGCGATTGCATTTATCCTGACTTTGGCCAGTTGCTCCAGCATGAAGCCGCTAATCCTCAATAAACAGGCTTCGGCTCCAGCTAATACCCATGAAAAAAAGGAAATAAAATTCCTTGATATTTCCAGTGACGACAACGATAATTCTAAAATACAGCAATCGAAAAGGGAGACCCGCTCGTCAGGGGCACAATCTGTAAAAACAGAAAATTCCGATTATAGCAATTCATCGGCGAATGTGGAGAAGGCTTCTTCATTACAATTCAAATATGCACAGCTGATGAATACTGATGTGGAGCAGATACAGAATATACCGCTTTATCAAAGCATTGACGATTGGTATGGTACGCCATATAAGTATGGTGGTTCTACAAAATATGGAATTGACTGCTCAGCCTTCGTGCAATCTATATTTATTTCAGCTTTCGGAATAACACTTCCACGGACTGCGAGAGAGCAGTACAATGCAACCCGCCACATTTCAAGAACAGAATTACAGGAGGGTGATCTTTTATTTTTTAATACCCAGGGCGGCGTTTCTCACGTCGGCATCTATCTTCAGAACAATAAATTTGTTCATGCCTCGGTTGGAGGGGTTACGATCACTGATATGTTTGAACCCTATTATGTAAGACATTTTATAGCTGCCGGTAGGATCGATAGAAAAGCTTCAGCATTTCAAAGCTCAAAGGCTTCAGCAGCTAAATGATCCAGGTAAAATGCATTACTCTTCTAAGGCGTAAATCCCATTCTTTTCTTGATCGTGCTCCAAACTGGCGCGACGTCAGGTGAAAGCCTAAGGTAAATCGTTCCTGCGCCATAGAGAATGCAGATGACGATACTTCGCACAATCAGCCCGATAAATCCATGAATGTTTAAAAATGCAAAATAGCAAATCATGAAACACGCTCCCGCCAGGACCAGGGTGTACACTGATTGTAACGTAAATGGAAACAGGTGGAATTTCTTCCAGAGAAAAATAATACGGATAGAATTATAGATGGTGATGGAAATGAGACCTGCAAACGCCGTCCCGACGATATCGTATTGTTTTGTCAGGATATAATTCAAAGGAAGCATGAGTGATAATAAGATCATCCCGCTAACCATTTCGAAGCGCCAGTAAGTTGATGTACCAATGATCTGCGAATTGACACCGGTCCCCATGTCGACAATTTTCGTTGCCCCCAGCAGGATAAAAACATAAAACCCGTTCAGGTAACTTTCTTTTAAATGGAAACTGTTTACGGCATCAATGAAATTTATCACGATCAAAACATACAGGCCGCAGGAAAAGATCAGCTGGTTTATCGACGATCGCTGGTATATGCGCTGGATCGTTGCGATTCTTTTATCCTTCCAGGCCTTAGACAAATGCGCAACGGAGGCGGAAATGATCCCCCTTTGCGGAGCCTGAATTATGCTCGAGATATTTTGCGCTACTGAATACACCGCCAGCTTCGCCAGCGCGTCGGTGAGCACGGCACCGATGACGAGGGAATCGAAAACTTGCGAAATGATCACAATAAGCGAACCTGCATAAATGAAAGAGCACAGCTTCAATATATTTTTGAAAAATCTTCTTGTCACCTTGCTCAAGCGAAATGTAAAATGAATCTTTTTTGTCAATACCAGGTATAAAAAAAGCATCAAGGCAATGCAGGGGTAGCTAAATGAAAAGCATTTAATGAACAGATCAAAGTCACGAATAACGCCGAAGAGAAAAAGCAAAATAATTATGGTGGTAAACAACCGCCACTGAACTTCGCGGAGAAAATTAGTAAGGATGGACCTGTGCCATTGCCACGCATAGGCCTCCAATACCGTATAGATCGTTAAACCGAAACCAAGAACAAAAATCCAGTTGTAATAGGTGACTACTTCAGGCGAATGCTCAATATATTTTCTGAAAACTAATCCTTTGAAGATAATTCCTGCGACAATCACAAACAGGTAGCCAATCGTGCTCACCGTCAAGGCCCATGTTATCATATCATTTTTTTTCACGGGCAAATGATCATGGTAATACGGAAAAAATTTGTAGATGTATGCCGGCATGGCCAGGTTAGCAAAGGCCATCATGCTGGTTGCGATCGCAATGAATGCATTGTACAATCCAAATTGCTGATCGGTGAATAATCCCTGCTTTGTGAATAGATAAATATTTAAGAGGCCGACAGCAAAGCCGATATAAATCACGACAGAAGAAATAATGCTTTGCCGGCGAATAGTGCTCATGCTTTATGAGGCTGATCCTTCCATGGCGACCAGTTATGCAAATATGTCGCGATTAGTCGGGATGTTAATAAAAACAGCGCAGAAGGTTTTACACATTTGCACATGGTGAACCGGACAAACTCTACAATTTTTTGACTGAGATGTAAAAATTTTTGTCAATTAAGAAATTGGCCTTCAATTCCGAAGTTGCCTTAATTTGTTTCCATTCGGTTGCTGGCCTTAGCCATTCCTTGGGGCTCTCAATTCTAACAGGCATATCAAAACCATCGACGCAATTTGTCCAACGGTAAGAAATTTTATCGCCCTCGATCTTGTATTCGAGAGCAGGAATTTTTGTTGTCCTTAAATACTGGTCGAAAAACTTGGAGAAATCCTTACCCGATTTTTTGATGATGTAGTTTTCGATATCCTTTGAATCAACTGTTTTGTGATAGAATGTTTCATTCAAACCTCTTAAAATTTTTCGGAACAAGGTATCGTCGTCAATGATCTGCCTGACCATATGCACGATATTGTTTCCTTTGTTGTACATATCGACACTGCCTTCCTTGTTTACCCCATAGGGGCCGATAATAGGCCGATCATTCCTGATAGTTCTTCTCAATCCCTGGGTATAGGCATCGGCCGCATCCTTACCATACTGACATTGCACAAAGAGAGTTTCCGTGTAATCAGTGATGCCTTCATGCACCCACATGTCGGCAATATCATTCGATGTAATATTGTTTGCAAACCATTCATGGCCACTTTCATGCACTATAATGTAGTCCCAATTTTTTCCCCAGCCAGTACCGGAAATATCTCGACCCAGGTATCCATTCATAAATTTATTTCCATAGGCAACGGCGCTTTGATGCTCCATGCCCAGATGTGAAGTTTCCACCAGTTTATAACCGTCCTCATAAAAAGGGTAGGGACCCATCCAGAATTCGAAACACTTGAGCATTGTTTTTACTATAGTGAATTGTTGTTTCGCTTTTTCAAGATCATAATCAAGCACCCAATAGTCACAATCCAACTTTCCTTTTTCCCCGTCATAATCTTCATGCCAGGTTACATATTTTCCTATGTACGGAATGATGTCATAGTTGTTGATCGGTGCTTTTACTTCCCAGGTCCAGGTGGTTGTTCCATTGTTATTCGATTTCTTTTCTTTCAATCTTCCATTGCCTACTGCAACCAACGAATCAGCAGCATCAATGCTCAACGTCGCGCCATTATCCGGTTCATCGCTTTGATGATCTTTGCAAGGATACCAAACGCTGGCGCCAATTCCCTGGCAGGCCACGGTCATCCAGGGTCTTCGCTGCTCATCTTTGGTGAAGATCCAGCCCCCGTCCCATGGCGGATTTCTTGCTATTCGCGGATTACCGTGATAGATCAATTTAATTGAATGAACCGAATTTTTTGCGGCCTTCGGCAATGGGATATGCCACACGTTCCCCTCATTGTAATAAGGTTTTCGTGGATAATTGATGTACAATTTTGTGTCATAGTAAATAGAATCAATTTTTAAAGGCTGTTGCAGATCGATCTGAATGTAATCAGAATACTTATCCCTGGTGATCCTATATTGAATGGTTGTTTGGCCGGCGATGGATCTGTTACTATAGTCAGGTGTAACATGCAGGTCATAATGCAAAACGTCCCACCATTCTCTTTCGGGACCGATGCTCCCACGCAACGTATCCTGGTGAGTAAATTGCTGTTTTGGATTCAATAGCTGGGCGTCGGAATGAATAATTAATAATGAATAATTAATAATTATAAGTGAAAATATTTTCTTCATGCGTTTCATGTTAAGAAGACTTAGCTAAATTAGGCTCTGATATTGTATTTCATGAGCCACTTAACAAAAATTTCTCGTTTCTTATGCCTTGTACCTTGTGCCTTGTACCTTTTTGCATGTACAGGAAAACATCAATCGAATAAAAACATTTTTCATTACAATGAACAAACTGGCATTGGTTCCCTGGATCCTGCGTTCGCAAAAAATCAGTCGATCATGTGGGCAGTCCACCAGCTGTATAATACGCTCGTGGAAATTGACAACAATTTGCACATAGTTCCTTCTCTTGCAAAAAGCTGGGAGATCTCGGTTGATAGACTCACATACACATTTCACTTGCGGAATGATGTTTTTTTTCATGACGACGAAGTTTTTGCCAGCGGTAAAGGCAGACGGCTCACTGCCGGCGACGTTGTGTATAGCTTGGATCGTATTGTTGATAAAGGAACTGCTAGCCCTGGCGGATGGATCTTCAATGGAAAAATTGACTCAGCAAATGGTTTTACAGCGCTCGACGACACCACTTTTCAGCTAAAATTAATTCGCCCTTACATTCCGATCCTGGGTATCCTTTCCATGCAATACTGTTCCATTGTTCCAAAAGAAGCTGTTGAAAAATATCGAACTGAGTTTCGTCAGCACCCTGTGGGTACCGGACCCTTTGCTTTCGTTGCCTGGGAAGAAGGACAGGCACTCATTTTGAAAAAAAATAAACATTATTTTGAGAAGGACAATGTCGGTAACCGCCTGCCATATCTTGATGGGGTTAAAATAAGTTTTTACGATAGCAAGGCCACGGAGTTCTTGTTGTTCCGTCAAAAGCAACTTGATTTTATCAATGATATTGAATCGTCATTCAAAGACGAAGTGCTGACTAAGAAAGCAGAGTTAAGAAAAAACTGGAACGGTAAGATCGTTTTACAAACACATCCATATTTAAATATTGAATATCTCGGTATCCTAGTTGATTCGTCAAACGATTTGGTAAGAAATTCCCCTATGCGGTTAAAAAAAATCAGGCAGGCAATTAATTATGGTTTTGACCGAAGGAAAATGATATTGTACCTGCGCAATTCCCTCGGGATTCCCGGGGAGTCCGGATTTGTGCCGCCGGGCCTACCTTCATTTGATTCGTCAAAAGTGAAAGGATATCATTTTGATCCCGCGAAATGCAAACAACTTTTGAGTGAGGCCGGTTTCCCGGATGGCAAAGGATTACCTGTAATTAAATTGCTGACCATTCCAATTTATTCCGATCTCGCCGAGTTTATTGCCAAACAACTGGAGGAGGCTGGCATTCCCGTGCAGGTAGACGTAGTCCAAAAGTCTTTGTTACTCGAGTTAACATCGAGTTCCAGAGCACTATTTTTTCGGGGAAGTTGGATTGCTGATTATCCCGACGCAGAGAATTATCTTTCGGTTTTTTATTCTAAGAATCCTGCACCGCCAAATTATACGAGGTATAAGAATCCTGTTTTTGATGCCTTGTTTGAAAAAGCTTTGGCAGAGACAAATGACACGTTGCGTTACGGACTTTACCAGCAGGCAGACCAGGTGGTGATCAACGATGCGCCAGTCGTGCCGCTGTGGTATGACGAAGTCATTCATTTGGTACAACCAAATGTCAAGGGCTTCGAACCAAATTCGCTGAATCTTCTTGAGCTTCGGAGGGTTGACATGAGGTAGGGGATGAGGTTGGAGGTAGGAGGTACGAGGTATGAGGTATGAGGTAGGAGGTATGAGGGCGATGGTGAGGTTGGAGTCCCTACCTCTTACTTCTTACTTCCTACTTCCGACTTGCTTCAATTTCTCCTTAAACACTTTCCTGAATTTTTCCAATTTGGGCCGGATGACGAAAGAGCAGTAAGGGTTTTTGTCCTTGTTGTATTCATAATAATCATGGTGATAATTTTCGGCTGGGTAGAATTTTTTCAAAGGAGCAATTTCCGTAACGATCGGTTTATCCCAGGCACCACTTCTGTCTAATTCTGTTTTATATTTTTCAGCGAGTCTTTTTTGCTCATCATTATGATAGAATATGACGCTCCGGTATTGTGTCCCGACGTCATTCCCCTGCCTGTTCAAGCTGGTTGGATCATGGGTCTTAAAAAAAACCTCCAGTAATTCATCATAAGAGATCTTTGAAGGATCATAGACGACCTGTGTGGCTTCTGCATGACCTGTTTCGCCACTGCACACTTCCCCGTAAGTTGGATTTTCTGTGTGGCCACCGGAATATCCCGGCATAACAGAAATTACTCCGTCCAATTCTTTATAAATTGCTTCGGTGCACCAAAAGCATCCCGTGCCAAAAGTTGCCGTTTCAGTCGAGCTCATAAAAAAATTTTGAAGGTGCAAGTTACGAAGATGGGGATTGTGATTTGTCAGGTGCTTGTCCGATGAGGGTTCTTGGTAATTCAAAAAAAAGTTTCGAAATCGTCAGCAAAGAGGTCCTACTCACCTGTCACCATGCTTTCGGTCGGCCTCTCTGACGGAGTCTGACACTCGTCCGAGTCGTCAGACCCGGGCATTTATCGTCGGGACTCACCTTAATGTATCGCTGTTACATTTACCTTTTCAATTCCCAACAGATGTATTTCAATACGCCGGTCGCGAGCCTTGTTTTCGAATTCACTAATGATCTCTAAAATATCGTAGTCAATAAAATTACATTCGCTGCCGTCTATCGTAAGTATTGAGTCTTCCGGAATTTTATCCAAAGCATCTTTCAATTTCACCTTATTTAAGAAAGTAACATTGCTGTTGAGCTTTATGTAAAAAATCTCCTGTCCATTTTTTTCTGTTGCCTGCACTTTGTACTCCGCTCTAAAATTTTGACTGATGATATAATAAACGGATAGCAATAGACCGGTTATTACGCCAATTAAAAGGTCAGTCATTAAAATGATTACAATAGTCAAAATAAAAGGCAGAAACTGTTTCCATCCAAGGCTCCACATATTACGATAAAGTTTAGGCTTGGTAAGATTGTAACCCGTTACAAATAAAATGGCAGCCAGCGATGCGTACGGGATTTTATTCAACGCAAATGGAATAAACAAGACTGTAATTAAAAGAAATAACCCGTGTGTAAAAGATGACAACCGTGTTCTTGCTCCGGCATCTACATTGGCAGCGCCTCTTACAATTACGGCTGTCATGGGAATTGCTCCCAATAAGCCACAGGTGATATTACCGATGCCCTGTGCCAGCAACTCGCGATTGACCGGTGTGATGCGATTATGCCTGTCTAACTTGTCAATTGCTTCCACACAAAGCAGAGTTTCCAATGTGGCCAGCAGCCCAATTATCACTCCATCTTTCCAAATTTCAGAATTTGAAAAAAGTTTTGAAAAAGCAGGAAAAGAAATATTCCCAAAGATATTTTTTGGAATGTTTACCAACTGTGCCTGTTTGAGCGAATAAGCAGTGGTGGCTATTTCAAAAATATAATTAATTAAGATTCCAATAAGGACAGCTATTAAAGGAGCGGGAATCACTTTGAGTTTTTTTGCAAATGGATGTTGTAATAAGATCAAAACGCCAAGGGAAGCAGCGGTGATGATAATGGCACCCCGCGTAGCATGAACATTAAAATTGTGGATACTATACGAAATATTTTTGGCAGTAAAAAAACCAAGAAGACCACTGCTCCAGAAATCAGGTCTATCGTAGCCAAGTGCAAAAGGAATTTGTTTGGCGATCAGTAAAATACCGATGGCGGCCAACATGCCTTTAATGACAGCGGACGGAAAAT
>VBAQ01000085.1:5492-14973 GCA_005883765.1 Bacteroidota bacterium | reverse complement strand
GGGCCCTGACACACTTAACTGTGAGCCACTGATAAATGAGACGACAATACCACCAATTATTCCGGAAAGAATCCCTGCGTATAACGGTGCGCCAGACGCTAGCGCTATTCCTAAACAAAGGGGCAGAGCTACTAAAAAAACAGAAAGACCTGCGGGCAGGTCATACTTGAGCCATAAAAGCCGATAGTATCTGATCTTTCTTCTCAAGGGTATTGAATGGTGGTTGAAGTTTCAAAGATAGAAAATTAAACGCGAGCGGACATAGCCAAGGTCATGACTTACTTTGATCTCGATTCGATTTCATATTTTTTTACAGCTCTTTCAGCAGAATTTTCAGAAATAGCATAGAGAAGAACAATGCCAATAACACCAATGCTGATGAAGGCAAGAACGATGTTCAACCATTTGATCTTAATAGTAAGGATCAATTCATTTAGAATTTTATCGTAGACGAAATGTACAATAGCCAAAAGGTTTATGACGACCCCAATGGCAGGTAAGACTATAAATAAAAGAATACTCACAATTGGGAACGACATGGATCTGTCAACGTCTGCCATCCAATCCAGAAAATTTCCGGCAAAGCTCCAGTTCCAGTGAAGAAGATATTTTATGGCAACGCAACAAAAGAAAAATATGGGAACAATAAGGAACCAGGTGCCCCAGGCTGCAGATTTTTTTGAATTTAATAGCACGAGTTTTATTTGTTGCCTGGAGGCCTCCGCATTCACATCAGGCTTTTTTAAGTTTTCCATTTTCTGTAAAAAATCTTTTTCTTCCATAAAGATTCTGTTTATATAATTCAAAAAATAAAAAAGGTTGCAGAGCGAGGCTGCGACCTCACCCCAACCCCTCTCCCAAGGAGAGGGGCTCTCGTTCTAACGCCATTCGTAGCTTCTTCAGTCCCCTGGATAAAAGAGACTTTATTGTGCTTTCCTTTTTACCGAGTATGGCTGAAATCTCCTTCATACTTTTCTCTTCAAAAAATCTCAATGCGATGACTTCCTGGTACTTTGTATCCAGCCTGACTAATTGTTTTTGTACCATCAAAAACTCTTGGTTTTCCTGGAGGGCTTTTTTCGATAAAACTTTTTCATCTTCGACTCCCTCGTCATAAGGTAGATAAGAGCTGAGGTCTGGATCCAGGCTAAGAGTTTTATTTTTTGATCTGCGAAAATGGAGATTGATCTCATTAGTTGCAATGCGAAACAGCCATGCAGAAAGAGGAATGTTCCGCCATTCAAATGTTCCAATTTTTTGAAAAGCTTTTAGGAAAGTTTCTGCCGTCACATCTCTCGCCAGGTCATAATCTGCGAGGCGTCGAAAGATATAAGAGAAAATGGAATGGTAATGCTCATCGTAAATAACCGCAAAAGCCTGTGGATCTCTTTTGACCCGCCTGATCAATTCCCTTTCATTATCCGGGCGCATTCCAAAATATAAATACAAAAAATGAAAAAGGTTGCAAAACCAGCATAGCATTTCTCAGCATTATTTGACCGTTTGTGGTTTGGCATTCTGAGCGAAGGCGAAGAATCATTAAGCAACCTATTAAACATTGTGGGTACAGACTCCTCGTGCCTCGGAGTGACAATCCTAAAGGATTGCCATCACCAGGGCGGAGGGATCTGCTTGCTCAGTAGCAATAAAAACGTACAAGAGAGTGACACAACCAAAGCCCAATAGGAATTCTGTCGCTGGCTACATAAAAATTAATTCCGAAATTCGCTACCCAATTTTATGAAATGAAATTATATCCACAATCGGCACATGCGCAATTGGAATTTGATAAGGTAAAGGCTTTGTTGCTGGAGCAATGCGCAAGCGAGTATGCAAAAGAGAAAGCCGAAGATCTGCTCATTCATACAGAGAAGGAATTCATCGAAACGCAGCTGAAGCAGACCCACGAATACAAACAGTTGATCCAGGCTAGCGGTTATTTTCCTAATGACTATATCCTCAATCTTTCAAGAGAACTGAAGCTATTAAGCATTGCAGGGGCTGTGCTCACAGGAGCCGATTTTGTTCAATTGCGCCGGCTTGCAGAAAGCATGGAGAAACTTTTTCGATGGTTCGACCGCGAACGTAAGACTGCCTATCCCGCGCTGGCAACTCTTATTGAAACTACGCATTACGAAAAGGGAATCATGAAGCTGATCGATACAGTGATCGATGAACAGGGACATGTAAAAGACACTGCGTCAGACGACCTGCGTAATATCCGAACGAATTTGTACAGAAAACGAGGCGAATTGCGAAGAATTTTTGAAAGGATAATTTCAAAGCTGAACAAGCAAGGATACCTCGCAGAGATCGAAGAGAGTTTTATGAATGGCAGAAGAGTCGTGGCTGTGTTTGCCGAACAGAAAAGAATGGTGAAAGGAATTTTGCATGGTGAAAGTGATACGCGCCGAACTGCTTTTATCGAGCCCGAAGAAACGATCGGGTTGAACAATGAAATTTATTCACTGGAAAACGATGAGAGAAAGGAGATCTACAGAATATTAAAAGACCTTACAAAAGATCTTTCCAGACACGAGCCCTTACTTTCGGGATGGCATGCCATCGTTGGTGAATATGACTTTATTCGCGGGAAGGCAAAGTTAGCGATGGATATGAGGGCCGAATACCCCGTAGCGGTGGATCAGTCACAGATCTACCTGGTCGAGGCATATCATCCCTTGCTTTTTCTGTACAACAAAAAATTAAATAAGCCCACCATCCCAGTGTCACTTGAGCTTGATGAAAAGAACCGGATTCTTGTCATCAGTGGTCCAAATGCCGGGGGAAAAACAGTTACATTGAAAACAATCGGCCTTTTGCAAATGATGGTGCAGAGCGGATTGTTGGTCCCTGTTCATCCTTCTTCTCAATTTGGCATTTTTAAGCAGTTGATGATCCATATTGGAGACACGCAAAGCCTGGAATTTGAATTGAGCACATACAGCAGTCATCTGCTCAACATGAAATATTTCATGGAAAGTGCAAATGGCCGAACATTATTTTTTATTGATGAATTGGGCAGCGGAAGCGACCCGAATCTCGGCGGAGCGTTTGCCGAAGTGATCCTGGAAGAACTTGCCAGGAAACATGCTTATGGGATCGTAACTACACATTATCTCAACCTGAAAATAATGGCAAACAAAACGCCGGGCATTATCAACGGTGCCATGGCTTTTGACGAAAAGAATTTGCTTCCGATGTATAAACTTACCGTCGGCAAACCCGGCAGTTCATACACATTTTCCATAGCCGAAAGGATCGGGATGGATAAGAACCTGGTCAAAAAGGCAAGAGAGTTGGTGGATGAGGAACACTTTCAACTGGATAAATTATTGAATCGCACCGAACAAGACCTCCAGGATGTTCAGCAAAAGGAAAAAGAGCTACAGGCATTGCTGAAGGAGAATGAAAAACTAAAAAGAGAAATGCTGCAGGTGATGGATAAAGAAAAGCATCAGCAACAAATTGAGCTTCTCCAGCAACAAAATAAAATCAAAGAAGACAGGCTGGCTTACCTCAAAGACACTGAACGGAAATTAAAACAAATGGTTATTGAATGGAGAAAAGAAGAGGATAAAACTAAGGTGATAAAAAATATCCAGGCCATTTTGTTTAAAAAGAATGAGCAGAGGTCAGTAAATAAACTGCAGAAAAAGATCGAATCAAAGTTTGAACAGGTCGGCGGAGTAATAAAAGAAGGCGCTAAGGTAATGATGAGACAAAACCACCAGGTGGGAGAGGTGATGGAATTGAGAGGCAAGAGAGCGGTCGTAAAAATCGGATTAGTCCCTATGCAGGTTGAATTAAAGGACCTTGTCGTAGTAAAGGAAAAAAATTAAAAAGCGATGCAGTTGTGCATCGCCTTCCTTGTCCTGACGGGACTCAGTGTTTATAGTTGTTCTTAGAAATTTACCTGTTTGAGTGAATGTAACTATCCAGATGATTGATAGTCTCCTGCTGCAATAGAATGGTTTGTTTTACCACATCGCTCATCGAAATGACCCCTGCCAGCATTTCATTTTCAAATACGGGGAGATAACGAATATTTTTTTCTGTCATCAGTTGCATACAGTGTTCTAAGGTATCGCTGGGTTTGACCGCAGGCTCGTCCGTACTCATGATCTCAGCCACTTTGGTATCATGTGAATTCTTTCCCTTCAATATAACTTTGCGTGAATAATCCCTTTCTGTAATAATTCCTACATACTCGCCCCCATCCATGATTAGCACCGAACCAATATTTTTCTCGGCCATAATTTGAAGGGCCTCTATCACGGGAGTATCTGGCGATACAGCAATGGCTGAAACTCCTTTTCTTGAAATAATATCAGCAACTCTGTTCATGGCAAGCTTATTTGCTGGTTAATATAAGCAAAGATAAACCATTAGCAAAAACATTTTTTATTTTTTACCTTGTGTAGCTCGCATGGACCATAAACCGGCAACAATTAAAGTGATCGCCCAGCAATTGAACGTATCGGTTTCCACCGTATCAAGGGCTCTGCACAATCATCCAAGCATTGGGCTGCGGACGAGAATGCAGGTAAAAAAACTGGCCGCCGAATTGAATTATGAGCCGAACCAGGCCGCTATTTCATTTAAAAAAGGAAAAACATTCACGATTGGAGTTATACTTCCGAATCTTCGTGAAGAATTTTTTTCAATGGCCATTAACAGCATCGAGGATACCGCAACAAAGAATAACTATACGGTGCTCATTGGTCAGTCGCATGACGATAAAGAAAGAGAGAAGAAGATTGTAGAGACCATGCGCCGTCACAGGGTCGACGGGATTCTTGTTTCCATTTCAAAGAACACTGATAGCTTTGAACATTTTGACAATCTGAAAAAACATAAGATACCTGTTGTTTTTTTTGACCGTGTTCCAGAGTCCGACGACGTTTGCAAAGTTTTTTGCTCATTAAAACAAAGCTCCATTGACATGGTTGATTGGTTGATCGGCCAGGGTCATACACGCATTGGGTTTATTAAAGGACCCGGAAGTATGAGCTCGACGGATGAACGGCTACAGGGATATATCCAGAGTCTGGCAAAAAGTAATATCAAGATGGACACAAATTTAATTGTGGAAACTGATCTGACAAAGGACCAAAATATCACTGCCATTAAAAAATTGCTCGCGGCGAATGAAACTCCGACGGCAGTGGTAGCATTTAATGATTACGTTGTCATTGACGCCATCAGGTACACCAAAGATGCGGGCTACGAAATAAACAAGAATATTTATTTTACGAGTTACGCCAATCTTCCTATCACCAGTTATCTCGATCATCCTCCAATTTTATCGGTCGAGCAGTTCCCCCATCAACAGGCTGAAAAAGCAACAGACATTTTGTTGAAATTAGTTGACGCAAAAGACTCAGCCCTGGAGCTAAGGAAAATTGTACTGGAAGGAAAATTGATAGTCAATCAAAAAAAATAACCGGGGCCGTAGCTTTTTTTTAACAGAACAAATCACTTTCAATAGTTTATCGAATGTTAGTATCTAATTTTTTTGCAAGGCATGAGTTTTGTGGATATGGATTTTTATATAAATTGGATGTCAATTATGAGACCATATGCAATGAACAAGGAAAGATGCCGGAGTGGTTGAACGGGACGGTCTCGAAAACCGTTTCCCGATGGAAATCGGGACGAGGGTTCGAATCCCTCTCTTTCCGCTTGAAATAATTTCAGAAGAACATCTGCCCACACCCTGGAAGAACATGCGAACGAAAAACATTGTCAGACACTTCAACACTAATAGCAACACTAAATTATTTTCACCCTCTGAGCGAGGGTGTCCAGGAATTTTTAAAAAAACATGCCTATAGAACATCCTTTTTGAAGGGTGATCTACTACTGGCAGCGGGGCAAGTGTGCGAGCATATTTATTTTATAAAAAAGGGATCCGTCCGGGGATTTATTAAGGAAGGTGATAAAGATATCACGACCTGGATCACTGCAGAAAATGAGCTGGTAACCTCTATCTATGGTCTTTCTAAAAAACGACCAGCTCTAGAAAACATGCAAGCCCTTGAGGATTGTGAAATGCTGACTCTGACCTTGGCTGACCTGGAAAATTTGTATCTCCAGTTTCCGGAATTCAACATAGTAACCAGGAAACTCCTGGAGCGATATTACCAGGATGCAGAAGGACGGGCATTTATTGCAAGACTAACGAATGCTGAAAATAAGTACACACAATTTCTCGCAAAGTACGGGCACCTTAGCAATCGGATCCCGTTGAAGTACATCGCATCTTTTTTGGGAATGACGCTTGAAACATTAAGCCGGGTACGGAAAAGACTCTCTTCAAAACGAGCCTGAAAAAAAATGGCTCAATGATTCACTGGTCGATGATTTTTTTTCAGTGAATGGCGTCAACTCATTTGCTATTTGTTTATCTTCATCAATATCGGGTGTTACCATAGCGATTCCGTGGTTCAATGGAAAATGATTAGTAGAATTGAAAATGCCTTTAAACAAATAAGCATGAAACTTGCCGCACGGTGTTTTATTCTCGCAGTAATTTCCTCTGTTTCTTTGCCGACATTTGCGGACGTTCGGCTTCCTGCAGTAATTGGTCCACACATGGTGCTTCAACAAAAAGCCGAGGTTACAATTTGGGGATGGTGTGATGCAGCAGAAAAAGTAAAATTAAAACCTGGTTGGGACACGGCAACATACACGACAACTGGTTCCTCGTCGGCGAAATGGAGTATTAAGCTGATGACACCGGCGGCGGGCGGTCCTTACGAAATAGTCGTCAATGGCAACAACAAAATAGTGCTGGACGACATAATGATCGGGGAGGTATGGCTTTGCAGCGGGCAAAGCAATATGGAGATGAGTGTCAACTGGGGATTGCCTTACCAGGACGAAGTAGTCAATGCTACCGACAAAAATATTCGCTTCTTCTATATTCCAAAAACAACGGCAGATTATCCGCAGGATGATGTAAAGGCAGGGTGGACTATTTGCAACCCGGAAGACATGAAACGCTTCAGTGCGGCCGCGTACTTTTTTGGAAAAACCATTCGGCAAAATCTAAATGTTCCTGTTGGACTCATTAATGCGAGTTGGAGCGGAACACCTGCAGAGGTCTGGACACCCACTGAGTCTATTAATAACAATCCCGCATTGAAACAAGCTGCGGCCAGGCTTTCACCTTCCAATTGGTGGCCCGTTACGTCCGCTGCTACGTACAACGGCATGATAAATCCGATTCTCAAGTACGCCATTGCAGGTGCTATTTGGTACCAGGGAGAAGCCAATGTGAAAACAGCCTCTACTTATCAGGAATTATTGTCTACGATGATTAGCTCATGGAGGAACGCATGGCAGAAAGAGTTCCCCTTTTATTTTGTTCAGATCGCTCCTTATGCAGGTTATGGCGACAGTAGTTCGTCGGCGTTTTTGCGTGAGGCACAGACGAAAGCACTGTCCACTCCAAAAACCGGAATGATCGTGATCACTGACCTTGTCGATAATATCAACGATATTCATCCAAAGATGAAAAAAGAAGTAGGTATTCGCCTGGCTAATTATGCATTATCGGAGACTTATGGCAAGCAGGGAATAGTTTATAAAAGTCCGTTCTATAAAAACATGAAAATTGAGAAGGACAGGATCCGAATCTATTTTGATAATGCAGACAAAGGCTTAATGAGCAAAGGCAATACTCTGACGGAATTTTTTATAGCGTCAGACGATGAGAATTTTGTTCCCGCGAATGCGAAAATTGAAAATAATACAGTTGTGGTTTGGAATGAAAACATAAAAAAACCCTTCGCTGTTCGTTTTGCCTTTAGAAATGCCGCCATGCCGAATTTATTCAGCAAAGAAGGCTTGCCTGTTAATCCATTTCGAACAGATGATTGGCCCGTGCATATAGTTATCAATAAAAAATAATTCCATTATCCAATAACGATAAATTCAGTTCCAATGACTGCAAAACTCTTGAGAGCTCTTATTTTTTGCAATGTTTGTATATTTTTTGTTTTTACAAGTTTCTGCCAGGCAGTAGGAGTCTTTGACGGCCATACTGATGTAGGTGCGGTGTTACATAAGGGTACTGCCGATTATGACGCGGCTACGCAGAGTTACAAACTAACCGGTTCAGGTGCAAACATCTGGTTCACTCATGATGAATTTCACTATGCCTGGAAGAAAATGAAAGGTGATTTTATTTTGCAGGCGCGTGGAACTCTGATCGGACCTGGTACCGAATCACATCGCAAGTTTGGCTGGATGGTACGTTCTGAACTGGATTCAAGTTCTTCGATGGTTTGCGCAGCCTTACATGGAAATGGCCTCACTTCATTGCAATATCGAAAAGCTACAAAATCAAACGTAGAGGAGGTTCAGTTTTCCATTGCATCACCCGATGTAATTGAGCTGGAAAGAAAAGGAAAGCAATTCATCATGTCAGTCGCTCACGATGGTGAAACTTATACTACGCAGCAGGTATCGGATATTGACCTCGGAAGTGAAGTGTATGTGGGTCTGTTTGTGTGTGCTCACAACAACGACGTGGTGGAAACGGCGTCATTCGACAATGTACGTGTGATCGTTCCCCCAAAACCTGACTATGTAGCCTACAGAGATTATATCGGCAGTCATATTGAGACGATGGATGTAACCACTGGCCATCGCGAAATAGTTTATTCGTCCCCAGTTTCTCTCCAGGCGCCCAATTGGATGCCTGATAACAGATCGCTTATTTACAATAGCAATGGACTGATCTATAAATTCGATCTAAAAAAACGAACTCCTGAATTATTGAACACAGATACAGTCAAAAAAAATAATAATGACCATGTGCTTTCATTCGATGGAAAAATGTTAGGGCTGAGCAGCAGTGACGGAAAATTCAATTCTGTAGTGTACACCGTTTCTTCCACGGGCGGCAATCCAAAAAAAATCACGCCCGTTGGTCCTTCGTATCTCCATGGCTGGTCGCCTGATAAAAAATTTCTTGTGTACACGGCCGAAAGAGGCGATGGGAATTTTGACATTTATAAGATCCCCTCAACCGGCGGTGATGAAATTCGACTCACGAATGCTGCAGGTCTTGACGATGGGCCCGAGTACAGTCCCGATGGAAAATATATTTATTTTAATTCAGTGCGAAGTGGCACGATGCAATTGTGGCGGATGAATAGTGATGGCTCGAACCAGGTCCAGATCACTTCAGACGAATTCAACAATTGGTTCGCGCATATTTCTCCAGATGGCAAATGGATCGTTTTCCTGACATTTTTGAAAGATGTGAAGCCCAGTGATCATCCTTTTTACAAACACGTGTATTTGCGCCTCATGCCTGTTGGGTATGGTCAACCGAAAGTAATTGCTTATGTGTACGGTGGTCAAGGTTCTATTAACACGCCGTCCTGGTCACCCAATAGTAAGAGAATCGCTTTTGTCAGCAATACAAAAATCAATGAATAAAGAATCATAGCTACGAGCACGCGAA
>VBAQ01000085.1:0-5475 GCA_005883765.1 Bacteroidota bacterium | reverse complement strand
CGTCGCTTTGCGCCCTTATGGCAAAAAAAAATCGAAATCACGGATATGAATTTCAGAGAACTCTCAAAATTGGAAGAAGAAATTGGTAAGGCAATTCTGAATGCAGCTTTTAAAATTCATAACGAATTAGGCCCAGGTCTGCTCGAGAAAGTTTATGAAGTTTGCCTGGCACATGAACTTAGGAAGGCTGGTTATGACGCAAAAAGACAAATAGATATCCCTATTGTTTACGATGGAATTCAATTTGATGAGGGTCTAAGATTAGATCTATTAGTAAACAATTTGGTAATTGCTGAATTGAAAGCGATTGACCTGGTTAATCCGGTTTGGGAACCACAAGTTATTAGTCATTTGAAATTGACAAACTTGAAACTTGGATACCTGATCAATTTTAATGTTCCATTGATTAAAGATGGAATAAGACGATTTCGAAATTAAATTAAATCCTGCCACGAAGAAACGAAGGCACAAAGTACATTCTTTGTTGCTTTGCGCCCTTGTGGCAAACAAATATTTTAAATTAGTAAAATTGTAAAACCAAACTGCCCGTTATGAGATCAAATAAACTTTTTGCTTGCTTCCTTTCATCGATAATACTATTCTTCCATGCTATTGCACAAACTTCCCCTGTTCAAATCAATCACTCCATTGAATCCAAAATAGCTCTACTATTAAAGCAAATGACTTTGGAGGAAAAAGTCGGTCAAATGGCGCAGGTAGCAATCGATGCCATCGGCAAGGTTGATTACTCGAAACAAACATTTACTGTTGACCCGGATAAGATCAACGATGTTGTAGTAAATTATAAAGCAGGCTCCATTTTAAATACACCACCTGGTATTCTTCTTTCAGCCGGGCAATGGAACCAGGTATTAAACGATATTCAAAATGCAGCGAAAAAAACAAAATTAAAGATCCCGGTTCTATATGGCCTTGATGATATCCACGGAGTAAATTATGCCGCTGGGACAACCTTATTTCCCCAGGAAATTGGACAGGCTGCAACATGGAATCGCCAGCTTGTTTACGAAGGGGCTGTTATCACAGCTTATGAGAGCAGAGCCGTTGGCGTACCCTGGACGTTCTCGCCGGTGCTTGATCTGGGCACAAATCCAGAGTGGCCGCGTATCTGGGAAGATTACGGGGAGGATCCTTTTTTGTCTGCTGAGTTGGGAGTACAGTTTGTAAGAGGTATACAAGACCCACTTGGAAGTAAAGAAAAGCTGGCGGTGAGCTTAAAACATTTTATGGCTTATTCCGATCCTAAGTCAGGACACGACAGAACGGATGCATGGATCCCTGAAAATTATCTGCGCGAATATCATTTGCCACCATTTGCTGCGACTGTCAAGGCCGGCGCAAGAACTGTAATGGTCAATTCAGCCCTGATAAATGGGATCCCTACTCATATCAATAAACACATATTAACTGATATTCTGAAAAACGAATTGCATTTCACTGGCTTCATTGTTTCTGACTGGCAGGACATTGAAAATATTTACCGGCGTGATAAAATAGCAAAGAATATGAAGGAAGCTATCATGCTTTCTATCAATGCGGGTATTGACATGTCGATGATCCCTTATAATTACAAAGAATTTTGTACAGACCTCATTGCACTTGTGAAAGAGGGCAAGGTATCGCAGTCAAGAATTGATGATGCGGTACGAAGAATTTTGAGAGTTAAATATGAACTCGATCTTTTCAATACGCCCACTACTTTTTTGAAGGATTATCCAAAATTTGCCAGCCCCGAATTTCAAAAGGCCGCTTACAATACAGCAGCAGAATCTATCATTCTGCTTAAAAATAACAATAGCGTTCTGCCGCTACCTAAAGCAGCGAAAATATTAGTGACGGGTCCCAATGCCAATTCTATGCGTTGCCTGAATGGTGGTTGGACCTACACCTGGCAAGGCGATAGAACAAATGAAATCGGACAACAGTACAATACAATTCTCGAAGCGATAACAAACAAGTTTGGAAAAGAAAATGTGAATTATGTACAGGGAGTTGCTTACAAAGAACGAGGACCCTATTTCCAGGATTCAATTATAAACCTGGATGCGGCAGCGCAGGCGGCTGCCAATGCCGATTATGTCGTGCTTTGCATTGGAGAAAATAGTTACACGGAAACACCGGGAAATTTGGAAGATCTTAGCTTGTCAGATAATCAAATTGCTTTGGCAAATGCGTTGATCAAAATAGGCAAACCGGTGATCCTTGTTTTGACAGAAGGGCGTCCCAGGATCATTAGTAAAATCGAACCAGGGGCTGCGGGTATTCTCGATGCTTTTTTACCGGGCAACTATGGAGGCGATGCGTTGGCCGATATTATTGCAGGGGATGTAAATCCTTCCGGCAAGTTGCCAATCACCTATCCGCGATACACAAATTCCCTTGTAGGCTATATCCACAAAGTTTCCGAAGGTGAGGGTAATCCCCAGGGGGGAGAGTTCACGCCGCAGTTTCGTTTTGGTTTTGGTTTGTCATACACAAATTTTTCATATAGCGATCTTAGGATCAACAAAAATACTTTCGGTCCTGATGAAACAGCAACAATTACGTTGACAGTGAAGAATACTGGAAACCGTGATGGCAAAGAAGTGGTTGAATTATTTGTTTCCGATCTCCAGGCTTCATTTACCCCCGATGTAAAACGATTAAGAGGATTTGAAAAAATTGACCTCAAAGCCGGTGAATCAAAAACGGTCACATTTAGCGTACCGTTAAAACAATTGGCTTTTGTAGGAATTGATTTGAAAAAGCATTTGGAAGAAGGGGAGTTCAATGTGCAGGTTGGAACTCTTCAACAAAAATTTTCCGTGAATAAAACGATTGTATTTTAACTGTGAAAAAGTTTTTGATATTGGCCTTTCCGGTTGCATGCTCGTGTTATGGCCAGCGTGCCGATTTTGTGAAGACCAACGATGGGATCATTATTCATCCTGATTTGATTTATCCTGGCAGTGCCGCGGCCGTACAATTAAAAGTTATTGGGGATAATATCATAAAAGTGATTGCCTTTGCAGACAAAAATTCACAGGCGGATAAAAGTCTTTTTATCGATTCATCTCCAACTGGCCATCCAAAATGGACGGTGACAAATGATAAGGGCTTTGTTCGATTGGAAACGTCAAGGGTCACGGCCGTTGTCAATTTGCAAACCGGCGCAGTTAATTTTCTTGATGCAGGCGGAAAGAAAATTCTGGCTGAGAAAGAGTTCGGTCGGCAACTTGTACCACAGATTTTTGATGGAGAATCTCTATACAACATTCGACAGGATTTTGTTACATCGCCAGACGATGCATGGTATGGCTTAGGTCAGCACCAGGATGGACTGATGAATTACAGAACCTACCAGGTTCAGCTTTTTCAAAATAACACAGAAGTTGCAGTACCTTTTTTAGTATCGAAAAAAAACTACGGCATTGTGTGGGACAATGCTTCATATACAAAGTTTGGTGATGTTAGAGATTATCAACCACTGAGTGCGTTGAAGCTCTTTTCAAAGACCGGAGAACAAGGTTGGTTAACGACAAGCTATAGCAACGACAAAAATGATTCTTCAAAAATTATTGCAAATAGGCCTGAGGCAACGATCAGCTACGAATTTTTGAACGATTCGAAGCTTCTTTTACCCAAAGAATTCAAGCCGGAAAGTGGGATGGCCACATGGGAGGGAAGTATGGTTACGGAAATAAATGGCGTTCACAAATTCCGGTTCACCTATGCCGGTTACGTGAAAGTTTGGATGGAAAATAAATTGATCCTCGATCGTTGGAGACAAGCATGGAACCCAGGCTCCGCTATTTTAGATCTAAATCTCGAAAAGGGAAAAAAATATGGTTTCAAGGTAGAGTGGATTCCGAATGGCGGCGAATCGTACCTCTCTTGCAAGTGGTTGCCACCATTAACCGCGGCGGAAAAAAGTAGTTTCAGCTTTTCATCGGAAGCGGGTAGGCAACTCGATTACTATTTTATTGCAGGACAAAATATGGACAGCGTGATCTCCGGCTATCGCCAGCTAACAGGCAAAGCCACGCTACTCCCCAAATGGACTTTTGGTTTCTGGCAAAGCCGTGAACGATACAGAACGCAGCAGGAAATCTTAGATGTTGTTGGCGAATTCAGAAAGAGAAAAATTCCTCTCGATAACATTGTGCAGGATTGGTTTTACTGGAAAGAAGATCAGTGGGGGAGCCAGCAATTTGATGAGAAAAGGTATCCCCATCCTGATAGTTTGATTGATGTGTTACACAAAAATTATAATGCCCATTTCATGATATCGGTTTGGCCGAAATTTTATGAAGGCGTTTCAACATACAACGAGTTTTATGAAAAAGGCTGGCTGTACAAACGAAATATTGCAGACCGCCAGAGAGACTGGGTGGGACCCGGTTATGTTTCTACTTTCTATGATGTGTTTAATAAAGATGCACAAAAAGCATTTTGGGATCTGCTGAACAAAAATTTGTATTCGAAAAGAGTTGATGCATGGTGGATGGATGCAAGTGAGCCGGATATTTTATCGAATGTGAGCCCGCAAAAAAGAAAACAACAAATGACACCCACTGCATTAGGACCATCAGCCTTAGTCTTGAATGCATACCCCATGCAAAATGCAAAAGGGATTTACGAAGGACAAAGAGCGACAAACCCAAACGATCGTGTTTTTATTTTAACAAGATCTGCATTCACAGGTTCCCAAAAATATGCTGCTGCAACGTGGAGCGGTGATATTGCATCTCGCTGGCACGACATGAAGAATCAAATTTCCGCAGGCGTGAACTTTTCTATGTCAGGCATTCCTTACTGGACAATGGATATTGGCGGGTTCGCTGTTGAAAATCGTTTCGAAAAGCCAAAAGAACAGGACCTGGAAGAATGGAGAGAATTGCAAACGCGCTGGTACCAATTTGGAGCTTTCGTTCCGTTGTTTCGCTCGCATGGTCAGTTTCCCTACAGGGAAATTTTCAATATTGCTCCCGAAGATCATCCGGCTTATAAAAGCATTTTATTTTACGATAAGCTGCGCTATCGCCTTCTACCTTACATTTATTCATTGGCCGGCGCGGCGTATCATAACAATGGCACTATCATGCGCGGATTGGTGATGGATTTTCCGACCGATACCGTTGTTGTTAATTTGAATGATGAATATTTGTTTGGACCGTCGCTGCTCATCAATCCCGTTTACACATACAAGCAAACAATAAGAAAGATTTATTTGCCTGGTGGGCGGGGCTGGTTCGGCCTGTATTCAGGAAAATTTTTTAATGGGGGGCAGGTTTTATTGGCAGAAGCTCCTTATGACCGCATCCCTGTTTTTGTAAGAGAAGGATCGATCATTCCTTTCGGGCCCGGGTTGGAATACACATCACAAAAAGCAGCAGACACGATTAGTTTATTTGTCTATACCGGAAAAAACGTCTCGTTCAGCTTATACGAAGATGAAGGAACTAACTACAACTA
>VBAQ01000084.1 GCA_005883765.1 Bacteroidota bacterium | reverse complement strand
TGTATTCCTTCATTTTTTCGATCACACGCCACGCCTTGTTCTTGCTTCCCTGCTCAAGCAAAGCCTTGGCAAGTTGTTGGGTGATCGTGCTGCCACCACCACCTTTGCCAAGAGTTATGATGGCTCTTGCAGTGCCTTTCATATCAATTCCGGAGTGATGGTAAAAGCGAATGTCCTCAGTGGCTACCAGCGCATTGATCACATGTTTTGAAATATCACCGTAATTCACATTGCTGCGATTGCCATGCTCGCGATAATATTTTCCCATGAGTGTTCCATCAGCTGCGTACACTTCAGAAGTCTGCAGAAGCGTAGGATTTTCCAGATCCCTCATTGAAGGCATCGGCCCAAATACACCCGCAGCTGCAAGGATGACGACAATAAAAAAACAGACGACAAGCCCGAGAGCAATCCGCCAGAAAATACGAACAGAGCGTTTCATATATTGGAGTGTTTGATATTGAGAGTCGGGTTTATTCACCCAGCCTCAGTAAGTCTAAATTAGAGAATCACCGGTAGCCTGATGATTTTTAATTATTAAATTTTTCTCAAAGCTATTCGGTAGCTGAAAATCAGAATTTCCCTGGCAAATTTTGCTCCAGGAATCTCTTGTAAGCAGGCACGTCGGGATTAGATTGCAAAACGCCAAGATTTTGTTCCGAAATAATAGAGAAGGAGTATTTATCTGCTTTTAGCCACGGAACGATGTCAGTAGCGGCTTTTGGTTTGGTTTGTTGTATGTAATCCATGGCAGCTTGGGCATTGTCAAAGGGTCCGATGAGCAACAACTTATTTTCGGGGTCAATATTGATGATATTCATCGAAAAAGTTCTGTTGTAGAATTTTTCCCTGTTGTATCGAGCAAAGGCATTCCTGGCTTCATTTCCAAATACGGGGTCCACTTTATTGAGTATGATCATGACGTTATGCGGCACCGCAGGATTGAAGGCAAATGGAACTACAGGAGTCAACGTTTTCTTCGCAACCGAATCGGTCTTGACTTTGTTTATGATCGGCTTGTTTACAACTGCGGAGTCTACTTTTATAACTGGTTTCAACAGAGCTGAGTCAACAACCGGTTTTTTTTCTTCCGGGATCACAATTTGAAGATTGGTCAATTCGTCTTCAATCTGTTTTCTTCTTCCCAGCACATTGATCATAGTAGTTGCCTTCGCAGCGAGTGGCGTGTTTGGATATTTTGTCTGTATATTTTTTAACCGGGTGATCGCGGTGGAATCATCATGTTGCTTTATGTAATAAACCGACTCGATGTACAATAGCTGCGGCGTCCAATAATTTTCTCCATAGAGGCTATCTGCTAATTTCTTTTCAGCGATGGCCATGTCGAAATTACCTTCAATGAACTGGTCATAAACATTTTCATAGGCCTTTGTTGCCTCATTTTTTGCTTCTGTTTTGGGATCTTTGCCCGAAGTAACGATGTTGGTAAAATTGCTGTTCGCATACTTGGTATTCATTTCCGATTTCAACTCTGCAGCTTTTGCGCCGTCACCGTTTTTGTTGTAACAATAGTAAAGATGAAACAGTACCTCGTCCATTTTTTCGAACCGGGGAAAACGGGTTCTTAATTGTTCAAACGTGTTTATCGCCGCATCACAATCCTCAATCGATTCTGCATACATCTTTCCGATCGCAAACATGGCGCTTTGGATGGAGTCATTGGAAGTCTTGAGCTGTTCTTCCGTCAGTGGAAGTTTTTTATACAAATTCTCAAAGGTTAATTCTTCCGGCTCATTATTTTTTGTATCAACGCCAGCGGTTGTTGTATCTATGTTGCCGGGACGATTAATATTTTTTTGATTGGCAACGGCCTGTAATCTCCGCCAATTATCTACGTTGGGCCGGTTTCCCCATCTCGATTTAAAATCGAAAGCCCCTCTGGTACGCAGCACCGTGTTATAAAAATACCATTCACCTTTTGAGCTTTCCGTTGTGAAAAGATCTGTCGGTTTACTTCCGATGCCCCCGGTAAGTTTGGTATCACCTTCCTTGAATCCCTCTTTTTTACGCAAATCTTTCAATATCTTTTTGACAAACTCTTTTCTTTGATCTTCAGGCATGGCTGCAATTCGTTGAAGGCTGTCTTGTCTTTCCAGTATGGCTGTTTGTTCAACGAGCCTGGCCAGCACCTCTTTTTTTCTCATGATGGCATCAGGATCTTTTAGGTCCGGATCATTCAACCTTAAACTATCGTAAAAATTATATGCCTGGCGATAATCTTTATTAGCATAGGCGAGTTCTGCAAGTTTCAGATAAGCCCTGTTGCGTTGAGCAAAATTTCCGTTATCGTATTTCGCGGCCTTCAAAAGTAATTGCTGTGCGCCGCCAATATTGTTCCTTTCCAATTCCATTTGAGCGGCCATGTAATAAATAATATCCCGGTAGTCAGCATACCTGTCATGCCGCGCCATTTTTACAAGTTCTTCGATATTTTTTTGGATGTAGTTCTCCCCACCAGTTTTATCCACCCTTATTGAATTCAGCCGGGCATACACGGCCATCACTGGATCAACGGTGTGCCCGATCGATTTTTCATAATAATGCTGGGCCAGGTCAAATTTTCCCGCCAATTCGTACATCTGTCCTGTGAGGAATTCCCATCTTGCTCGTTCCTGTTTGGTGGTCGTATTGCTTAAGGCATTGCTTAAATGAAGGGCAGCGCTGTCCCAAACATTTTGTTTGTAGAAATAAAGTGCCTGCACCTCTTCAAGATCATTTTGCAAGCGGCCAGGAAATATGGGATCTGCTTTCAATGTTGCAATAAGGCTGGCCGCTTCAGGATATTGTTCCCATGCAAGAAAATTCCTTATTTGCCAGATAAATGCTTCATTTCGGCTCGGAGGTCGCGAAAATATTTTTCTTGTGAGGCTGGTTTTCTCCTTTGTTGACACAGAAAGAGCGCTGTTACCATCCATTCCACTGCCGATGTATTGATAGTAACCGTCCTTTTCCTTCGGCGCAAACGCGTAGTTGATAAATTGAAAAGTGAGATAGGCCGAATCAAATTCTTTTTGCAAATAGTGAGCAGCACCCCAAAGCAGGTACATGTTATCGGCCCAGTCACTTCTCAGGTCATGAAGCACAATACCTGAGGTTGCTTTATAAATCACTGAATCAAGTTGCACCGAATCCCTGGCCGTGACGTCGAGGTCATAGTTGTAAAAAGACAAGAGCTCGGTAAAATCGTCCCTGTGTTCTCCTTTGGCGCGGGCGAGTATCGCGTTCAGCTTGTTACGGGCATTAAAAAAATAATTGTAGTGGGTAGTGGTATTCTGGACAAAGCGACGAGGCAGAGTAAATTTTTTTTGGTCTGATTTTTCCGAACGAAGCTGTCTTTCCTCATACTGTTTGGGCTTGGGAATATCAAAAGAAAACCCTAGCTGGGCATCAGAGGAACGGGCCAACAGGCAAAAAAAGAAAACCAATAAAAAAATGCTGCTATATCTGTTCGGTTGCATCCGGCGCAATCTAAACTCTTAATAACTGAAATTCAAATATTTTAGTATAAAACTTATCATATTTTTTCAACCGAAATCAGGGTTTCCTACCCGGCAATTTTCTCATTCTCTTTTTTGTCTTTCCTTCTTTTTCGAATGAATAGCAGCAGGGCAACGCCAATTATGAGGACAGCCGCAAAGAACACAATATTTTGAAGGCCTTTGGTTTTTGCAATGACAGCAGCGAGGCTCCGGTTAAAAATGATACCCAATAACAGGTAAATGCCGGTGAAAGCAGTTAGAGCTAATAAATCAAACAACAGGAATTTTCTGAATGAAAGCCTCATTGAGCCAGCCAGGATAGGAGCGAACATTCTCATACGCGGAATAAAGCATAGTATCAGTATCGCTCTAAAACTGTGGTTCTTTAATTTAGTTTTATACGATTCGATGAGGGAAGATGATCCTTTGGTTCTTTTTTTTATGAACGAGCTTCCTTTTTTTGAAAGGAAATAATAGACAGTATCGACGGCAATGAATCCTACCAAACAAAAAACTCCTGCAAGGATGGGATTAAATACTCCGTGCACTGACAAATAACCGACGATCAACAGAGAAACTTCCTCAGGGATCGGCGTAAGTTGATCAAAGGTTATAAACCATAGAATAATTCCAATGTATCCAAAGCGGCTTATAAAATGGCTGAAACCGGGAGTTTTTAAAATAAAAAATAACAGTAGATGCATTGGGATTTGCCATGCAAAGTCAATGCCCCAAAGTAATATGAAATAACAAATTCTAAATCACAAATCCCAAATTCCAAATGTCAGATAAGATGAGTAGGATGGAATTTGTAATTTGTAATTTGGAGTTTGGAATTTTACTTCGACGTATGGAAAAAAAGAAAAGAACGGGTAGATGGCTACGAAGATTATTAAGGATCATCCTCGGACTCATTCTATTTTTCATCATCGCCTGCTTTGTGTTTGACCATTATGTGCAATTCCGGCGCAATGATAAGGAGTTACAAAAATTTTTTGTTGAAAATAACATCCCGGGCAAAATCGGTTACTACACGACGCAGGGAAGAAAGCTTAGGTACGTAGACATTGGCAATGATAACCTGCCAACGTTATTATTTATACACGGTTCTCCTGCATCCATGAGTCTTTACCGAGGGAGATTTGTTGATAAAACTATTCTTCGCACTTTTAGAGTTCTGGCCATCGACAGACCTGGTTATGGATATTCGGGCTTTGGCAATCCTGAACCATCTATTCAAAAACAAGCAGAGATGATCAGACCGATACTTGACAGCTTGTATAGAGCAAAGCATCCCATCATTGTTGTGGGCGGGTCATTTGGAGCGCCCATCGCTTGCCGCCTGGCGATGGATCATCCCGACCTGGTAGATGGTCTTGTATTAACTGGCCCTGCCATAGGCCCGGGACGAGAAAAAGTTTTCTGGTTTGCTCCCATTATTGAAAATCCGCTGATACGATGGTTTATTCCAAGAATGTTCAGATCAGCGAATACAGAAAAATTGCACCACAAAGAGGAGCTGGAAAAAATGCTTCCTTACTGGAAAAATATTCGTGTGCCCGTAATGTATATGCAGGGAGCAAAGGATAATCTCATTGATACATCAAATGCCAGTTTTGCCAGGGAACACCTGGTAAATGCTCCGTACCTGGACGTTTATTTCTTTCCCAATCGAGGACACTACCTTGCCCGATATGAATGGCCGACAATAAAGGACAGGATCATGAAAATGTACGAGATGGTTAATAAGTGAGTTGTTCGTCGGATTATTTCATCAATATGAGGATCCCATTAACGGCGCTCCTTTCGCCGTTGCTGATCTGATATTTTTTTTGAGATCCTAACCATTGAAAGCCCCCCGCTTTTACCTGGTAAGGTGAATTTCTGTTATCAGGATCTTGTATACTTAAGGGTGGCCCCGCAACAGAAATAAAAAGCATAGGTGTCTGAAGAAGAGGAAGAGGAATATCCTGCCCGGGTGCAACGGCCAATTTGTAGACCCTCAATTTTTCATTGTCAAAATCAACTTTCAAAAAGGATAATTCTTTTGTTGCGGGTAACGTGGAATTTTTTGGCGATAAAAGTTCCAGGTCAATCACGTGAAGAACCTTTGTATCGCTATTCCATACGCGATGAATGAGCGGTCCACTTTCAAATGCATTGAACCAGGTTGAGTCGGCGGAGAGACTCGATTCCTTCGGACCTTGACCTTTCACCTGGGAGCCGATAAATGTAGTGGACAGAGGAATAAAAAATGAAGGTGTTTCGTGAATATGAAAAAGCGAAGTATCACCTGGCTGTATGCGGACATCCATCAATCTTACGTAGTCATTTTCCAGAGCTACCTTATGCCTGGGCTCATAACGTACGGGAACCTGCGCAGAAACCGTAGCAAAGGAAAAAATAAACGACAGAGTGAAAATCAAATTCCTTTTCATATTTTCAGTTAATTACAATATACGAAGCTTTACCAGGAGTGAGCAACATTTGGAAGGAGCCTGTTGTCATTACCCGAGCAATTCCGAAGTGATTGCTTCGGCACAAAACCAACATTTATGAGCAACACGATTGTAGCCACCTCAAAGCCGGGACGTCCATCTGCCATTCAAACAATTTTGACTGCAGGTCTTATTGCCGGTTGTTTCGATTTACTTACGGCTATCATTGTTTACTCTGTCGTCATGCAAAGAACGACGGATGTTCAATTACTCCAAGGCATTGGCCGGGCCGCCTTCGGCGATAAAACTTTTGACACAGGCACCGGCTTAGCGCTATCTGGTGTTGGTGTTCATTTTTTCATTGCGTTTTCCTTTGCCATTTTTTATTTTTTCATATTTCCTTATGTTCCCTTCCTTCGAAAGCAAAGAATTGTTAGCGGCCTTCTCTACGGCGTTTTTGCCTGGTGCATCATGAACCTGGCTGTGTTGCCCTTATTCCATATTGCAAATATTCCTCACAAATGGGATTCAATAATCAGGGGAGCAGTGATATTGATGTTCTGTATAGGCTTGCCGATTTCTTTAATTGTAAGCGGGTATTATATATTAAGGAACCGACAATAAATTCCTGGTGGCCCCAAGTAACATAAAAGCGGGCCATTTTTTATGTGCCCGCTTCGTGCTTTGATGGGAAAAATTAGTGCTTTGTTGTATCCATCTTCATTTTGTTCATTGAAGTATCCATCTTGCCACCCATCTTTTCCATTTTTTCACCACCCATCATTTTCATCATATCGGCCATAGTCATATACTCCCAATGGTCAGTAGCCTTGCCTTCGCTATTAAATTTTACTACATCAATGAAGGGCATATCAAAATGGGTTCCGGGTCCGGCACCCATAGTGTTTGTTGTGGAGGTTCCGATAAATTGGGTAATAGAAAAAACGTAATCATTATTAGCTGCATCCTGTTTTTCGTCCATTTTCAAATCCTTGTAATCATTATGAATTTTTTGAAGCTCAGCCTTTATACCGTCAATTCCTTTTACTTCTCCTTGTTCTCCAGTATGATCAATAGCATCAGTTGCAATGTATTGGTCTGCCTTACTTACGTCGCCAGATTCGATCATGCGATGAATGGCATGAACACCGTCAATGTTTTTTTGGCCTTGTGTGTTGCCTCCGCCTGTGCTTGTACAGGAAGTGTAAAAACAAATTAGCCCTGTTGAAGCAATAGTTAAGTACTTTTTCATTGGTTTTAATTTTTTGGTTTACGAAATAATCGGGGTTCCAGAAGAGTGTAGTTTTTCAAGGCACCAGATTTCTAAAATGAGAATAACCAGAGTACAAAATTCCCCCTAGGGGAAATTAATTTTTGGAATGACAGCTTGATTTTGCTTTTATTAATGCCTGGTTGTATCCATGCCCATATTGCCTTGCGGCATCTGCATCATTTTCATCATATCGCTCATTGAAATAAAGCTCCAGTGATCGGTGATCTTGCCATCGGCGTTGAATTTGGAAACCTCAATGGCATCCATATTCTGTTTGGTTCCGGCCTTCATGCCCATTTCATCCCTGGTCATTGTCCAGCTTTCTTTCATCCACTGAAACACATAATCATCATCGGCCAATTCTTTCACGGTCTCGTTCTTCATATCAGACATTGAATTTCCGAAGTCGGCAAATTCGGCTTTAATGCTGTCCAGCCCTTTTACCTCACCTCTCGGACCTGAATGATCTACACCATCAGCGGCAATGTAATCGCCAACTTTACTAAAATCATGTGATTCAAACATCTTGGCAACTGCCTGGGCTGTTTCAAGATTCTTTTTGGCTTTGTCACTCGTGCCTGACTGTTGATTGCACGAACTACAGAAGCCGACAAACAGAATAAGAGAAGGGAATAACAACTTTTTCATACTTGCGGTTTTAGTTTAAAAAATAAGAACGAATGTTTTTTGAGAGAAACGAAGCATTCAAGTGGCAGGGACAGTTTTCAAGGCGTAAGCATTAGCAAAAATAAAAATACAAAATTCCCCAAAGAGGGAAATGAATTTTGGAAATGAATTTTGTACGAACGCAAAGCCGGTTTATTGACGATAGCCACCGGCATTTGTCGAGTTTCCCTTATTTCTGTTTCTGTTGGGATGCGTTTGTTTTACATCTTCTGTTAACTCGTCTTCTTTCTTTGTATATTTTTTTCTCATCTCTTCATTTCGTTCCAGGTTTTCTGCTGACATAACCGGCTTAATGCCCAGCCCTTCTTGTTTATTTGAGCCTGAAGGTTGGCCTTTATGATTTCTTCCCATAAAATATTTTTAATGATGGACGCACAATTCATATGCCATGAAAGGGACACATTCCCCCGAAAAGGAATGTGTCCCTCATTCGTTTTTATTGAATAAGACTCGCCAGTTAACGGGATGATCTGTTGCATGAAGAAGACCTCCTTTTGTCGGAAGAACTTGATGATTCGCGAGCCTTTTTTGATTTGGAAGAACTTGATGATTCGCGCGACCAGACTCAAGAATGACAATGGCGAGTCAAAAATGGATGTAACAAAGGATTGCTGGAACCTTGGCAGTGGCAGAAAAATTACACGCCAGTCGAACTGTCAAAAAATTTCAATGAATAAAAATCATGTAACTTTCTTTCTCTTAAATCATACGAAATGAGAAAACTATTCTTCACTTTTTCCGCACTAATTTTTATTTCTTTTGTCTCTGGCCAGGAAAAACTGGACATAGAGATGCTGAACAAGATCCGGAACGACGAACTTGCCAATTCTCACGTGATGGATATTGCATTCCATCTCACGGATGTAAGTGGTCCAAGGCTCACCAGTTCACCTGGATTTTTTCGTGCGGCCAATTGGGCTAAGGATGAAATGAACCGATGGGGATTGGCAAATGCACAACTGGAGGAGTGGGGAGAGTTTGGCAAAGGCTGGGAACTTCAAAAAAGTTACGTTGCCATGACCGCTCCGTACTACAAGCCATTGATCGCTTTTCCTAAAAGCTGGACAAAGGGAACCAATGGTCTGCAAGCCGGGGAGATCATTGTTGTAAGCTTAAAAGATTCAACTGACCTTGAGAAATATCGCAGCAAGCTTGCGGGCAAAATCATCTTACTCGATAGAACGGATACGCTAAAACAAAGCTTTACAGCTGATGCCAAAAGACTTACTGATGAAGACCTGGATAAAATGGCAAAGGCGCAGCGGCAGCAAACAGATACCGCACAACAACGTCGATTCCGGGAACAATTTCAACGAAACCAGGGTCCCGCACAACTGGCCAACCGTCTCAAAGAAATGGCGCTTCAGGAGAATGCAATTGCCACCCTTACTGACCAGGCCAGGGGAAAAGACGGGACCATATTTGTGCAGGGTGGTGGTGCTTATTCAAAAACCTCCCCTGAAAATTTTTTGGATATAGTCATTGCTATGGAGGATTATCAAACGCTCCTCCGGTTAGTGAAAGCAGGCGTCCCTGTTAAAATTGAGATGGAGGTGAAAACCTCATTCACAAATCCCGAATTGAAAGCATATAATGTGGTTGCTGAGATCAAAGGAACCGATCCAAAACTGAAAGATCAGTTGGTCATGTTAGGTGGGCACCTGGATAGTTGGCATTCGGGAACTGGTGCCACTGATAATGCTGCAGGCTGTGCTGTGATGATGGAAGTAATGAGAATTTTGAAATCGCTGGACATAAAGCCTCGGCGCACTATTCGCATCGCACTATGGAGCGGTGAGGAAGAGGGATTGCTGGGATCAAGAGCTTATGTCAAAAAGCATTTTGCTGATACCGCAAATGGCAAATGGGTTTTAAAACCAGAGTATGATAAATTTTCCTCCTACTTCAATATAGATAACGGCACAGGAAAAGTCCGTGGAATTTATCTGCAGGGTAATGATAAGGTGAAAGATATTTTCAGCCAGTGGCTTCAGCCTTTTAATGATCTCGGCGCCACAACAATAACTATTTCAAATACTGGCGGCACGGATCACCAGTCGTTTGACAGGGTCGGATTGCCGGGATTCCAGTTCATCCAGGATCCAATAGAGTACGATACAAGAACACATCATACCAATATGGACACCTATGACCACCTGATAGCAGATGATCTGAAACAAATAGCAACGATCGTCGCAGGTTTTGTCTACGATGCCGCTATGCGTGATGAGAAATTACCAAGAAAGGATATGCCGCAGCCTCCGACACCAAATCAAAGGGCTTTTTAGGAAGGAACAAGGAACAAGGTACAAGGAACAAGGTACAAGGAACAAGGTACAAGGAACAAGGTACAAGGAACAAGGAACCAGGTCCCAAGGTTCAAGGTTTAGAAATTACATCTGTGTTAGGCAACGCTTAATCTGACAGTTGAAAATTTCTGTTCATAGTAATTTTAGGGAAACGGATTGATTATTTGTAGACGCTGCATCTCTGTTCTTGTACCTTGTGCCTTGAACCTTGGCATCTTTATTTAGGCTTTTCATATATGAATCTGACAAGTACTTTTTTCTGATCTACATCGGAACTCAAGAAAAGACGGTATCGCTTTTCTCCTGCGGTCACAATTAGTAAAGCCGTATTGGGAGGTATGGTTCCTTCGTTTTCGGCGATCATGATCACTTCGTGTTCCGTTTTTACAAAATCGATCCTAATAAATACAGTGATCGGTTTTGCCGCCAGTCGTTGATGGGTTACAACTGTCTGATTGTCGACCGAGACTGAAATAGTATCGCCATCTATCTCTGCATTGTCATAAAAATCGAGGCGAAGGTTACCAGTATCAACTTTGATTTCGTTGAATATCGATGAAGCCTCTTTAGTAAGAACTATTTTTCCAGGGGGACAAGTTACCTGGCTATTCATCATCCGACCACCCCAATCGCCACTCAGATTTTGTGAATCTTTTACCTGGCTAAAAGCTAAAAGATAGTGCTTGATGCAGGGAATGCAATCAGGGGGTACATGAAATGTTGTAGGCCCGGTTTCCTGGATTGCCAGTGATTTGTTCTTGGTATCGTAAACACCTTCAAAATTTTCCTTGACAAAATTGGTTACATCTGAAAAGTGATATGAAGAACCATACACCTTCAGTCCCTCTATTCGTAACTGCATTTCAATAAAATAAACAGGAAAGCATCCGCCCGGCCCTTGAGTAAGTCTTCCACGCCAGGTTCCCGTTAAATTTTGAGCAGAGAGGGGAGAGGTAGAGCAAAAAAAAATTATTACAGCGAGGAACCGGGACATAGAATTGAAGATAATAAGAAAGGCATACCGGCTGGTAAAAAATACTTGAACGGTTTTATGGCGATGGCTTCACGTATTTAAATCTTACCAGGGCATTTTTTTGTTCAGTCGAAGTAATCTGTACCTGGTAGCGTTTATCTCCCGCCGTGATCACCATTAAAGAAGTATTGGGTGGAATGCGTCCGAGATTCTCCGCTACCATGATTACCTCATGTTCATCTTCGTCGTTATTAAACTTGAGTGTTAAAGTAATCGGTGCGGCACTTAACCCCTTATGCGAGAGCATTAATTTTTTGTCAACAAAAACAGAAATGCTGTCCCCGTCTATTTCCCCGTTATCATAGAGTTTGATAACGACTTCATCTGTGTTTACAGTAATGGTTTGGGCCAGCGCATTCTCCCTGGTTTTTAAAACCTCGGCAGTGATCTTTTTTGCTGAAATGGAATTTTTTATAGTGGGCTGAATAATTATTTTCTTGGTTGAGTCTGTTTTGATCGAAGTTGTCGAACTTATGTTTGGTTTTATTACCACAGGTTTTGTTTTGACAGTCGCAGTATTCTTTTTTGGAGCCGGATTCAATTTTCTAACGGTTGCATTTCTTGTTGGCGTCGTTTTTTTCACGAGAGGCGCGGGCTTTGTCTTTGCCACCGTATCATTTTTTACCACGGGTTTATCACGCAGAAAAGGTTCAACATAGAAGTCGGAGGTTTGAACTTTGCGCAAGTAAACTTTTCCTGTGCCACAATCACCCCACTCACCATTATTTTTTGGATTTTTTCTGTCCTCGATCTTTCCTAAAAATGTCCCTTCCAAGAACTCTTCTTTGCCTGATCTTGCGTAGTCAAAGTCGTAATTCATAAGGCAAGTGCCGCCGCCACCGAGATTTTTGACCTCGACCGTTCTCAGCTCCTGGATTTGAAATTTCTTTTCTGCTTTCTTGAGACTCCCCGTCATCGTTGCCTTTCCATAAAAGCGAACATCAAGATAAGAATAAGAAACACCGGTAACTGATGAAGTCGGATTTTGTTTCACCTGGAATTCAAGCTTATACTGCTCCCCGCCATCCGTAATAAAATAACCCTTCCAAATACCGGTAAGGTCCTGTGCAAACGAAAATGGACGAAGAAAAAAAAGCGAAATTATCAGCAAATATGGCCTTAACAATTTTCCTTTAATCACGATGTAAAACTAACGAATAACTTCGTATGGTAACTTATGGCGCTGCGGCAAGAGTTTGTTAATTTTGCCGCTATTTTAATTTACAATAGCATCATGGGCACAACAATAAAGATCACATTTCCTGATGGCGCAGTGCGGGAATACGAGCAAGGAAATACGGCACTCGATATTGCAAAATCAATTTCGGAAGGACTTGCACGAAAAGTTTTAGCGGCTAACGTAAATGGCCAGGTTTGGGATGCAACAAGACCTATTCCGTCAGACGCGTCATTGAAATTACTGACATGGGATGATGAAGGAGGCAAAAGTACTTTCTGGCATTCCTCTGCCCACCTGATGGCGGAGGCAGTTGAATCTTTATTTCCCGGGGTAAAATTCTGGGTCGGGCCACCGCTTGAAAATGGATTCTATTATGATATGGATTTAGGCGATAGAAAAATGAGTGAAGAAGACCTGGCGAAGTTGGAAAAGAAAATGAACGAACTCGCAAAACAAAATAATAAGTACGTAAGAAAAGAGATCTCAAAAAAAGACGCGGTAAAATATTTTTCTGATAAGGGGGATGAATATAAACTCGATCTTTTACAAGGCCTCAATGATGGAGAAATAACTTTTTATACCCAGGGAAATTTTACCGATCTGTGTCGTGGCCCTCATATCCCCAATACGGGTTTCATAAAAGCCATCAAGCTTACTAATATTGCCGGTGCCTACTGGAAAGGCGATGAAAAAAACAAAATGCTTACCCGGGTGTATGGTGTAAGCTTTCCCGCTCAAAAGGAATTGGATGGGTATTTAGAAATGCTCGAAGAGGCTAAGAAAAGAGATCACAGAAAACTTGGAAAGGAACTTGGCATTTTTACATTTGATGATGATGTGGGCCCAGGCCTAGCATTATGGTTGCCAAACGGTACTGTAATCATTGAAGAGTTGGAAAGGCTTGCGAAAGAAACGGAAGAAGACGGAGGCTACAAACGGGTAGTAACGCCTCACATTGCCAAGGAAAGCATGTACATAACCAGCGGCCACCTGCCTTTCTATCAGGATAGCATGTTCCCGCCGATGGAACTGGAAGGAGTGAAATATTATCTCAAGGCAATGAACTGTCCGCATCATCATAAAATTTTTGCGGCTGAGCCGAGAAGTTATAAAGATCTTCCTTTGAGACTAGCTGAATATGGGACTTGTTATCGTTACGAACAAAGCGGAGAGTTGTTTGGATTGATGCGTGTTCGATGCCTCCACATGAACGACGCGCATATCTATTGCAGCAAAGAACAGTTTTATGAAGAGTTCAAGGCGGTCAACGATATGTACTTGAAGTATTTTAAAATTTTTGGCATCGACAAATATGTGATGCGTTTGTCATTGCACAGCCCCGATAAACTTGGAAAAAAATACGTCGATGAACCAAAACTTTGGATCGAAACAGAAGAGTTAGTGAGAAATGTATTGACAAAAACGAATACGCCTTATGTAGAGGTCCCTGATGAGGCAGCTTTTTACGGGCCGAAGATTGACGTGCAGATATGGAGTGCTATTGGACGAGAGTTTACCCTCGCTACTAACCAGGTCGATTTTGCCCAGGGAAGAAGTTTCAAACTCGGGTATGCTACTCACGATAATAAAACCGAGACTCCCCTGATCATTCATCGGGCACCTCTGGGAACACATGAGCGTTTTATCGGGTTCCTGCTAGAGCACTATGCCGGAAAGCTTCCTCTTTGGCTATCGCCATTACAGGTTAAAATTTTGCCGATCAGCGACAAATTTTTAGATTATGCTAAAACTATTTTACATAAGTTGAAAAAAGCAGATATTCGTGTCGAGATAGATGACAGGAATGAAAAGATCGGGAAGAAAATACGCGACGCTGAATTGGTGAAAGTTCCGTATATGTTGGTGGTGGGGGAGAAAGAAATGAATGAAGAAAAGGCAGCCATCCGCAGGCAAGGCAAAGGCGATTTGGGAGCGAAACTTGTGGAGGAATTTATGGGAGAAATAAAAATTGAGATAGAGCAAAGGAGAGCAGAATAAATGATCACTGATCATATTGAAATTGGATGAATCTAATTAGTAGTTGAATTGCAGAGTGAGGCCCCTTCAACTCTCAAAGTAAAATTTAAAAACAAACAAATTGCTCCGGGGCAGAGTATAACTTAAAAACTATAAATGGCAGTACCGAACAAAAGTTTTCAACAAAAACCGGGTGGATTTCAAAAGCCCGGTGGTGGCGGTTTTAACAGGGGTGGATTTAACAGGGGCAGATTTGCTCCCCGCAAAGAAGCAGAACATAGAATCAATCATTTTATCAGGGTACCACAGGTAAGGTTAGTTGGAGACAATGTTGAAGTGGGGGTTTACCCAACAAACGAAGCTCTTAAAATGGCGCAAGACCAGGGACTTGACCTGGTAGAAATTTCTCCAAATGCCGATCCGCCGGTTTGCAAGATCATTGACTACAATAAATTCCTCTACGATAAAAAAAAGAAGGAAAAAGAGATGAAGGCAAATGCCAAAGTCTCTGAAGTAAAGGAAATTCGGTTTACTCCAAATACAGACGAACACGATTTTAATTTTAAAGCCAAGCACGCCGAAAGTTTTTTGAAAGAGGGCAACAAGGTAAAAGCATACGTTCAGTTCAAAGGACGTGCAATACAATTCCAGGATCGCGGACAGTTACTATTGTTAAAATTTGCTGAGCGTCTGGCAGAGGTAGGAAATTTAGAAAGTATGCCGAAAATGGAAGGTCGCAGGATGCTCGCCATGTTTGCGCCGAAGGGAAAGAAGAAAGGCGATAAGAAAGAAAGTACCGAAGGATGAAATCTGCCGCGGCAGGTAGAATAAGAACACAAATAATTCTAAACCGTCTTTGATTGAGACGGTTTTTTATTTGATGGTCATATCCAATTTAATCTTCATTGCGTCCATCAACCATTGTTATAAAAACTGTTAATCCAGGGTCTCAATCACCATTCCTTTTGTATATTGCTCCCCTTTTATCATTTAAAAATACAAGCAAGAATTTATATGAGAAAGTCAGTAAGATACTTCACCTTATGCTTAATTACACTTGCTGCTGCAAGTGTTTTGTCCGCGCAGCAGAGAGACACTACCCGAACTGGTCCCGGTGGCCCGACGCGACCAACGGGGCCCAGACCTTACAAAGAAATTATTACTGACAAAGCAAAAACAGATGAAGGGTTGTTTAGGGTTCACAAGGTTGATGAGAAGTATTATTTTGAAATTCCTGATTCGTTGCTGAACCGCGACATACTTGTAGTGAACCGCATATCAAAAGCAGCTGCGGGAATGCGTAATGGTTTTTTTGGTTATGCAGGCGATCAGATCGGACAAAACGTGACACGCTTTGAAAAGGGACCAAACAACAAGATCTTTCTTCGTACGATCTCATACGCAGAATATGCAAAAGATTCTACTTCACCCATGTTTTGGGCTGTCACCAACTCAAACATTCAGCCAATTGCCGCAGCATTCGATATCAAAGCATTTGGAAAAGATTCAGCCAGCAGTGTAGTTGAAGTAACCGATTACGTGAATAGTGACAACGACATTTTATTTTTCAATAGTAACCTGAAATCGGCCAATCGCATTGGCAGTTTGCAGTCTGATAAATCATATATCGTAGCGATCAGATCATATCCTATAAACGTAGAGATCACTACTGTAAAAACTTATGCACGGACTCCCTCTCTGCCAACCGCCGGGGGCTTCGGCGGTCCTGCAATACCTTCCGCTGGCAATCTCACGGTAGAACTAAACAGTTCGATGGTATTGCTTCCAAAGGTAGCCATGCAGTCAAGATATTTTGATGCGCGGGTGGGATACTTCACGGTCGGTTACACCGATTACGACGCTAATCCACAAGGTGTGGAATCAATTCAACTGGTCAAACGCTGGCGATTGGAACCGAAAGATGAGGACATGGAAAAATATAAACGGGGTGAGTTGGTAGAACCAAAAAAACAAATTGTATTTTATATTGATCCCGCTACACCCAAAAAATGGGTCCCTTTTTTAATCCAGGGAGTTAACGATTGGAATGTTGCTTTTGAAAAAGCTGGTTTCAAAAATGCGATCGTCGCTAAAGCAGCTCCTTCAAAAAAAGACGATCCTGACTGGAGTCTTGAGGATGCCCGTTACTCTGCGATTGTTTATAAACCTTCAGATGTAGCCAATGCAAGCGGTCCGAGTATTTCAGATCCGCGAAGTGGCGAGATCATGGAAAGCCACATCAACTGGTATCACAATGTGATGGAGCTTTTGCAAAACTGGTACATGATACAAGCCTCGCCAAGTGATACGGCTGCCAGAAAAATGGTTTTCAGTGATGCGCTCATGGGCCAGTTAATTCGTTTCGTTTCATCACATGAAGTTGGTCACACATTGGGCTTGCGTCACAACTTTGGATCTAGCTCATCGGTACCCGTTGAGAATTTGCGTAACAAGGCATGGGTGGAAGCCAATGGTCACACGCCGTCTATCATGGATTACGCGAGGTTTAATTATGTGGCTCAGCCCGAAGATCATATTTCCGAGATCGGTCTGTTTCCGCGCATCGGGGATTATGACAAATGGGCTATTGAATGGGGTTATAAGCGTTTTTACCAGTTCAAGGATGCCGATGATGAAAAGGCTTTCATCAACAGATGGATCATTGATAGTCTGAAAAATCACCGGCTGTGGTGGGGTGATGGTGAAAGCAACCAGGATGATCCGCGTTCACAGACCGAAGATCTTGGAGATGATGCGATGAAGGCAAGTGCCTACGGGATCAAGAACCTTCAATACATGATGCCTGACTTGCTAAAGTGGACAAAGCAGGACAACAAAGATTACTCGAGTCTTTCTGATATCTACGGCCAGGTCACAGGTCAGTTCGCCCGTTACATGGGGCATGTGTCAAGAAATGTCGGTGGCATTTACCTCACACCAAAGGTTTGGGAACAGGACGGAAATGTGTATGAATACACGCCGAAAGCAAAACAAAAAGAAGCGATAGATTTTTTAAATAAGCAATTATTTACGACGCCAACATGGCTGGCCGATAATAGGATCTATGATCGCATCGGCGGCACTCCACTGGTCACAATCGGAAATATCCAGGACAATATCCTGAATCGATTATTCAGCACAGGCACTCTGAATAAATTGATCCAATTCGAAGCCGAGCAGGGAAGCCAGGCTTATGCAATCACTGAGTTATTTTCTGATCTGAAAAAAGGTATCTGGAGTGAGTTAACAACGAAGAAGAAGATTGATGTGTACAGGAGAAATCTGCAAAAATCATATGTGAATGTCCTGAGCGCTATCATCGCTCCTCCAAAGTTGACGGAGACCACCATCGTGATAAATTTTGGCGGCACATCCCGTCCCCAGCTGAGTGCAGACAAGTCAGACATAAAAAGCATAGTAAGAGCACAGTTGGTTTCTTTGCGAAACGAGATCAAAGCGTCCATTCCATCGACAACGGATGAAATGAGCAAGTATCATTTGCAGGACGTAGTTACAAGAATTGACTATGCTTTAAATCCCAAGGATTGATGGCGAGAGTTGCAATTATTAAACGGCAATCAACCTGGATTGTCGGTATTCTTATTTAAGAGAACACTTAATTTCTTTTTGTGTCGCAATTTCGCCTCATCAAGTGAATGTGATTTATGTATATCTCTTTCTTTTTTCGCCAATTCAGCCAGGCGCACATAGAAATTTTTTAAGGTTTCTAATTCTTCCTCGGTCAGATCTTCGACATCAACCAGCCGGTTGCTCGCAAATTCGCTGCTGGCGATCAGTTCATTTAATTTGATCTGGAGGGCAATGGTATCTTTATTTTGGGTTTGTTGGATAATGAAAACCATAAGAAAAGTAATGATAGTGGTACCGGTATTTATAACCAATTGCCAGGTGTCTGAAAAATTAAATATGGGGCCCATGATTAACCAGGCAATAACAATCACACAGGCAAGAACAAAGGCGGCGGGCCTGCCAGAAGCCTTTGTGACCCTTGTAGCCATTTTATCGAAAAAATAGCGAAGGCTTCTTTTGTTCACCTGCTTCGTTTCTAATTCAACCTGTTTCTTATTCATACAATATTCATTTAACCCTTAAGATAGAAAAACTCAGGCCAATTAATTTTTCATGGCAGAAATTCAACAAAGGCAGGCAGCGACCAGGTCATACGTAGAATTTGCTCATTTACCCTTATTTTTGCGGCTCAAAATTTAGTAGGTGCCAACCATTTTCTCGAAAGAAACTTATTTATACTGGTATGAATTGATGCAGTTGATCCGTCAATTTGAAATGATGGCTGAAGAGAAATATAAGATGGAAGGAAAGATCCGCGGGTTCTTTCATGCCTATGTAGGGCAGGAGGCCATCGCCGCCGGCTGCATGACGGCTACGAAACCCGAAGATCTTTTTATTACGGCCTATCGCGATCATGGCCTGGCAATCGCCAAAGGTGTATCGGTTAACTCTTGCATGGCTGAGCTATATGGAAAGGCGACGGGTAATGCAAAGGGCAAAGGCGGAAGCATGCATTTTTTTGGTAAATCAGTTAACTTTTATGGAGGCCATGGAATTGTGGGCGCCCAGATCGGCACCGGCGCCGGACTTGCATTTGCTGAACAATATAGGGGCACCGACAATGTGGTACTTTGTTTTTTTGGAGATGGTGCAGCAAGGCAGGGGATAATGCATGAAATCTTTAACCTTGCCATGCTTTGGAAACTGCCCGTGATATTTATCTGTGAAAATAATAATTATGCGATGGGCACGTCAGTAGAGCGGACGTCCAATGTGATTGATATTTACAAGCTCGCTGATGCGTATGAAATGCCCGCCGACGCAGTAGATGGCATGACCGCAGAAGAGGTGCATGAAAGCGTTACAAGAGCGGTGAAAAGAGCAAGGGAAAAAGGAGGCCCCACGCTTTTAGAAATGAAAACCTATCGTTACAAAGGACATTCGATCAGCGATCCGGGAAAATACCGATCCAAGGACGAGTTGGAGGAATACAAAGGAAGAGATCCTATCCAAAGACTTTTGAAAAATATTTATGATAATAAATTTGCTACAGAGGAACAGATCAAGAATATCGATGCGAGAGTTGAACAGGCGGTTGCTGAATCTGTAAAATTTGCCGAAGAAAGTCCTTTCCCTGATGATGACGAAGTGCTGAAAGATGTTTATGTGGATCCGCATTATCCTTTTATTGTTGACTAATTTGAATATCACAAATAGAAATATTTATGGCGGTTAAGAAAACTGATGTGCACCATGACTCCAACCAATTTGTAGTAGAGAGAGCCAAAGACTTTTGGGCGAGATATAACAAGCCTGTAATGATCATTTGCGCAGTCATTATTTTAGCGGGCGGGGGTTATCTTGGTTACAAGAAATTCTACAAAGAACCACAAGAGGAAAAAGCGGCAGATGCCTTATTCAAGGCTGAAAGTTATCATCGCAATGCCATGATCTCCCCAAATCCGGATTCACTTGCAAGGCTGGCGTTAAATGGTGATGGCGCCAATCCAGGTTTTATAAGAGTGATCAGTAAATTTAAGGGAACCGACGCGGCTAACATTGCCAGGCTCTATGCGGGAGAATGTTATTTGATCTTGAATGATAATACAAATGCGATTAAATATCTGAAAGATTTCAGCACAAGTTCGAAGTTATTCCAGGCAAGAGCCTACAAGTTATTGGGTGATGCGTACGCTGACCAGGGTAAGAATAAAGATGCACTTGATTATTATAAAAAAGCCGCCCATCATTTTAAAGAGGATGCTGAAAATTCTTCGGAAGCCTTGTTCCTGGCCGCCTACCTTGCTCAAACTAAATTGAATGATACCAAGCAGGCCGTCGAACTATTTAAAGAACTCAAAGAAAAATTTCCAAATACAGTCAGAGGATCTGAAGCGGACAAATATTTGGCAAGGTTAGGAGTTTATACTACAGAATAAGGCACAAGGCACAAGGTCCAAGCCATTAAACGATTTGTTATATCATGTCCCAAGAATTAGAAGATCGTTTTCACAATTTTGGGAAGAGAATAAGAAACTTCTGTCTTAAGTTAAAATGTGACATAATTAACACTGAATATATTCGTCAAGTAATCAGGTCAAGTGGATCGATTGGTGGAAATTATATTGAATCGTCAGATGATCTTGGAAAGCTCGATGAAAAAATGAAAATTAAAAATTTCAAGGCGTGAAGCTAAGGAAAGTATTCATTGGCTCGATTTGATATTAACTTATGGGAATGGTGCATTGGAAAAGGAAAGATTGGAATTAATAGATGAGGCAATTCAAATAAAAAAGATACTTTCTACGATAATTAAGAGACTCGGATAATTGAGTCCTCCTGTGCCTTGTACCTTGTATCTTGTGCCGTGTATCTTGTGTCTTGTACCTTCATCTTATGGCAGACGTCAATAAAAGCAAACTTAAAAACAGTGCAGGCATTCTCCCAAAGGATGCCTGTATTGTTTTGATAAAAACGGAATGGAACGCCTCCATAGTTGACGAGCTTGAAAAAGGGTGTATTAGTAAGTTGAAACAGACTGGCGTAAAAAAAATAATTTCGATAACCGTTCCGGGCGCTGTAGAAATTCCTTTTGCGATAAAAA
>VBAQ01000293.1 GCA_005883765.1 Bacteroidota bacterium | reverse complement strand
GAAATATCATCGAAAAAAACAAAGAAATGTTTCTCCAGAGGAATACCGGTGGGGCCGGTAATGTCTCTCCTTGAGAAGTTTCCCAGCGTCAGGTACAATTCAGTACCGGAAGCTATATATTCAAGAGAAACCTTTTGCCAGTTCGTATCTCCTTTTACCGGGCGCAGTAGCGCGTTTGCAAGATAAATGCTTGGCGTGATCCTATAGAGTAATTGCTTTTCGAACAAAAAATCATAAACAGTAAGGTAAATTCCGACGCTGTCTAAGATGTTGTGTTTTGACTTGGTATAAAATTCAATTCGGTATTTATTACCCTTTCGAAGTTGGCAGAGAAGCTGAGTTCGGATGTATGTTCGATCAAACTGTTTTTCTGAGTGGCCCGCCTCGATCGCAACACAGTGATTGCCTCTGTGGGCCAGGCCAGGGATCTTAAAAAAATTGTTGTACGTATCTGCGGTGCTGATCCAACCTTCCGGAGCGCAGTTTACGTGAAACTCTGTACAAATATTCTCATCTTCAAAACCACCGTTGACTACTAAATTTTGCGAAAAACCAGGGTGGGAACAGAAAAGAAGAAGAATGAATACAAAAACTCTCATCGTCAATAAGAAGGTTGGATTGTAACACTTCTAAGTATCCCAACAACGTCATTAATCATGGTTCTTAATCGTATTCTGTCGAAGGACTCTTTTCGAACCATACCTGGACAAGATTTACAAGAACCTCAACAGATTTTTGCATATCCTGCACGCTAACATATTCATGCTTTCCATGAAATGCCATCTCGCCGGTAAAGATATCCGGGCAGGGTAGTCCCATAAATGATAACCTTGAACCATCAGTCCCTCCCCTCGCACTTTCCTTTTTGAATTTTACTGCGGATCTGCTCATGGCCTCGTCCACATATTGCTCTACATGGGGGCACTTGTTTAATATTTCCTTCATGTTCCGATATTGCTCTTTTACTTCAAATTCATAGGAAGAGCCAGGGTACCTGCCTGCAGCTTGTTTTACAAACTGCTCGAGTCTCGTTTCGTGCAGCTTCAATTTTGCGGTGTCAAAATCGCGGACGATAAACTCAACTTTTACTTTTTCCGCAATTCCTTCAATTCGCGTGGGATGAACAAATCCTTCACGTTCTTCTGTCGTCTCCGGAGAAAATTCATCTCTTGGTAAAAGGTCCAAAAAGGTGCCGGCTACTTTTAAAGCGTTGACCAGTTTATTCTTTGCGTAGCCTGGATGCGCACTCACGCCATGAAAGGTTATCACCACACCGTCGGCGCTGAATGTTTCATCAGTAAATGATCCTCTTTCACCTCCGTCGAGGGTATAAGCAAAATCAGCCCCGAGCTTTTGCAGGTCAACCTTATTAACGCCGCGTCCAATTTCTTCATCTGGCGTAAATAAAATTTTAACAACGCCGTGTTTTACTTCGGGGTGCTGTATTAAATAATTTGCCAAATCGATGATAATGGCCACTCCTGCCTTATCATCGGCTCCCAGCAAAGTTTTGCCAGAGGCGGTAATAATATCCTCACCGATCTTTTTTTGAAGATAAGGATGTTCTCTTGTTGTGATAATTTGAGTCGGGTCATCGGGAAGAACAATATCCTGTCCTTTGTAACTCTTGTGTATGATCGGCTTTACGCCGGCACCTGAAGAATCAGGGGCAGTATCTACATGAGCGCACAAACAAATAACCGGGACTGTCTTACTAGTAGTTGACGGAATTGTCGCATACACATATCCCCATTCGTCAAGATGAGCATCACTGATTCCAATTTGCTGTAACTCTTGCACCAAAATTCTGCTCAAATCTTTTTGCTTATCGGTGGACGGTGTACTGGTCGATTGAGGATCACTTTGAGTATCTATCTGCACGTATCTCAAAAAACGTTCGGCCACGGTGAACTTGTAATCAAGGTCAAACATAGAATCCATTAAAGATGGCAAAGATAAGCCAAGAGATTGTGAATGGTGAATGGTGAATGGTGAAGAGTGAAGTGAACAGAGCGATACACCGGTAACCTAAATAATTCATACTTGCAAAAACCATTCGAAGTTTTTACCTTTTCTTTCTAAACCACCGAAGGTGTCCTTCGGACAAAATCAGCTATATGAAAAAATGGATCATCGGCTCATTGGTCGGAGCCATTATCGTTTTCGCCTGGCAGGCTGCATCATGGATGTTTGTTGGCATTCATTCAGGCGAAGAAAAATATACTCCTGCACAGGACCAGATCTTGTCAACACTTGCCACGTCTAATTTAGAAGATGGCATGTATATGCTGCCTACTTCAAAACCTGGCGCAACGATGGACGAACTACAGAATTTAATGAAACAAAATGAAGGCAAACCATGGGCATGGATTCTCTACAGCAATAAAATGAATATTGGCATGACAGGACCTATGATCATAGGATTTGTTGTTGACCTTATTCTGGTCGTATTGCTGATCTCTATTCTCGTTCGTGGAGGCTTACCTAGTTTTATCGGAATTTTCACCGGCGCCATCTCTGTTGGCCTCTTTACTTTTTTGTGGGGACCATATATGGAGCGCAACTGGTACAATGTGCCATGGTCTGCAATCCAGGGACATTTAGTTGATTCAATTGTAGCATGGGGCCTTTGTGGCTTATGGCTTGGGTGGTGGCTCAGGCGACCGGTTAATTGATGGCGATCACGGAATGAAAAAACGATTCTAACATTTTTGAATCATTTGCCAATTGCTCCTGAGCATTAGTCGAAGGATTACCCATTGCCGACTGAACTATGGCATTAAAATGATCGGACTGCCCCCAACGATTTCTACCAGCTCAATATCAAAGATCAGCTCTTCTCCAGCCAACGGGTGATTGGCGTCGAGAATGACAGAGCCTTCCTTTATTTCCGAAACGATCACTGGAATATTTTGTCCGGACCCATTGCTCATCATCAACTGCATTCCCTGCTCAATTTCCACATCCTGAGGAAAACGATCCTTCGGGAATTCAATCATCATATCATCGCTACGCGACCCATAGGCTTCCTCAACAGGAATGTTGATCGTTTTTTTTTCGCCTACTTCCATTCCTGTCACACCTTCATCAAATCCCAGGATCACTGATCCGCTGCCTACTTCAAATTCAAGTGGCTCACGACCCGCAGAGCTATCAAATGTTTCTCCACTTGTTAATTTGCCATGATAATGCACTTTTACCTTATCACCTTTTTTTGCCTGCTGCATGATAATATTTTTAAGTATAAAAATTATGTCACCAACTTTCGTTCCACTATTTAGCTTCCGCTGTGTCGCTCTCCGAAGGAGTCCTTCGGACACTTCAATGTCCATCCCGATATTCATCAGACCATTGAGCATAGATTTGAGAGCCGACGAAGAATAAAACAGGGCATGCAAGATAACCGATTTATTTTATGCAACTGGCCAAATATTTACTATATCTAATGCTATTTTTGAACATTGATTAGTTTGGTTAATATGATTAACGTGAAATTAATTTCTCCTTTTAATTTTTATTGCGAGTTGCTCCGCGCAAAAGAATCAAAAAGTTATCACACACCAGCAACCTGGCGCTACTGAAAAACAAGAATCAAGAATTATTCCCGGCGCGGAAAGGATGAATGTTTATCTGCCGTTGATAAAAGGAAAACGCATCGGCATTTTTGCCAATCAAACTTCGATGGTAGGAGATGTACACCTGGTAGATACTTTAAAAAAATCAGGAGTTGATATCAAAGTTATTTTTGGACCAGAACATGGTTTTCGGGGTGTCGCAAGTGCAGGCGAAAAGATCGGGAACTACATTGATGAAAAAACCGGAATTCCCATTGTGTCATTGTATGGTGAAAAAAGAAGACCTTCTGCGGAAGATCTGAAAGATGTTGACATTCTCATTTTCGACATCCAGGATGTTGGCGCCCGGTTTTATACGATCATATCCTCGTTGCAGGAGTATATGGAAGCCGCGATGGAGAGTAGCAAGCCTTTACTCATTCTCGATCGTCCGAATCCAAATGGATTTTATGTCGACGGCCCCGTGCTTGATCCTAAATTCAAATCGTTTGTCGGCATGCAGCCCGTACCCATTGTTTATGGGATGACCATCGCCGAATATGCATTTATGATATTGGGTGAAAATTGGCTGTCCGAAAAAGCCAATCAGAAATATGCCTATTATCGCACTGCTCAAAATTCGCCGGATACCCCGTTTCATTTCCAGGTGATAAAATGTCAAAACTATACGCACAAGAGTAAATATATTCTGCCGGTAAAGCCGTCACCTAATTTGCCGGAGATAGAATCCATCTATCTTTACCCCTCTACTTGTTTGTTTGAAGGAACGGCCTTAAGCGAAGGCCGCGGTACAGAAAGACCATTTCAACTTTTTGGTCATCCATTGCTGCCACATAATCTTTATGCCTTTGTTCCGAAACCTAATGAGGGTGCAAAGAGCTCCAAACATTATTACGAAACTTGCTACGGCTGGAATCTGCACGGTACGCCTGGAGAAGTTCTGAAAAAAGTTGACAACCATGTGCAGCTGAAATGGCTGATGGAAGCGTACAGGCTCTTTCCAGGAAAGGACAGTTTCTTTTTAAAATCAAACAGCTTCAATCGACTCGCGGGAAATGATGTGCTGATGCAGCAAATAAAAGATGGAAGGAGTGAAAAAGAAATCAGGAAGAGTTGGGAACCGGCGCTGGGTGAGTTTAAAAAGATCAGGAAGAAGTATTTGCTTTACGAGGACTTTGAATGATGACGTGTTAAAAAATTAATAATTAATAATTATTAAGTAACAATTGCCTTGGAATGACATTGGAAGACTTGAAGATTGTTTTCATGGGTACACCTGAATTTGCCGTCGCGTCACTCGATGCACTGGTAACGGCGGGGTGTAATATCGTTGGAGTAATCACTGCTCCCGACAAACCTGCCGGAAGAGGAATGAAACTACAGGAAAGTGCAGTAAAGAAATATGCTCTCAAGCGTCACTTAAAAATCCTGCAACCGGAAAAATTAAAAAATCCTGAATTCCTTTCTGAACTAAATTCATTAAATGCGGATATGCAGGTCGTAGTTGCATTCCGCATGTTACCTGACATAGTTTGGAACATGCCACCGATGGGAACAATAAATCTCCATGCATCCCTGTTGCCGCAATACCGTGGAGCAGCACCCATTAATTGGGTAATCATCAACGGAGAAAAAGAAACAGGAGTCACGACCTTCAAATTGCAGCATGAGATTGACACAGGGAATATTTTATTGCAGGAAAAAATTGAGATCGGCGAAAACGAAACAGCAGGAGAATTGCATGATCGAATGAAGGAGATCGGAGCACAGCTCCTGGTGAAGACGGTTGAAGGCTTGGTCGATGGCCATTTGCAGGAAACACCACAATGGGTGGCGCAAGGCGGGAGCAATGAGCGGTCGGCAATTGGCAATAGGGAACCAGCAATTGGCAATCCTTTGGCCAACGCTCAGGACGAATTGTCAATGGGAAATTCGCAAACCTCAGAGACCTACTCACCACTCACCACTCACCACTTACCACTCAAGCACGCTCCAAAAATCAATACCGAAATGTGCAGAATTGATTGGCATAAATCGATTGATGAAATACATAATTTAATTCGTGGGCTTTCACCCTACCCCGCAGCGTTTACTGAATTAGGAGATAAGATCTTAAGAGTTTTCAGAAGTGAAAAAGAACCCGCCGTCCCTACTTCCAGAATTGGAAGATGGGAAACAGACAGGAGAAGTTTTTTAAAATTTGCCGCAAAAGATGGATATGTTCATCTGAAAGATATTCAGTTGGAAGGGAAAAAAAGAATGAGCATCGAAGATTTCTTGAGAGGATACAGGTTTTAAACCCCCTGTCCCCCTAAGGGGGGAACTTAGATCGAAATA
>VBAQ01000149.1 GCA_005883765.1 Bacteroidota bacterium | reverse complement strand
TTTTATGTCATCTTTAATGCGCATAGTGAGCCGGTGGATTATAAGCTGCCGACGAAGAGATATGGAGATAACTGGATGAAAATACTTGACACAAACCTAAACTTTGTGTCGGAGCATGGAGGGGAAAAATATAGAGCGAATACCAAGATCAAGGTTGAAGGATTTTCAGTGATACTTTTAAAACAACCACTGAAGTGAATAGAAATAATTAAAAATGAATAGTGTTTTGAGTGTTCACTTGAGCGGGGTTTTTTTGCCTCACGCTATTTTCGAAAATTTATTATAATCAGCGAAAGACCTCTCACACACAAGTATGACGACCTCTGAATTGCCCATTGCCTACTGCCTACAGCCCATTGCCCATTGCTCATTTTAACTCACGTATTGTCACAGCATCCATGTCGGTGTAATTATAATTTTCCCCAGCCATTGCCCAGATAAATGAATAGTTGGAGGTCCCACAACCTGCATGTATCGACCACGGTGGTGAAATAACGGCTTCATGATTGGCGACAATCAAATGTCTTGTCTCCTGCGGCTGACCCATTAAATGAATAACGCGATGCTCGGCAGCAACTTCGAAATAAAAATACATTTCGGTCCTGCGCGTATGAGTGTGCGCGGGCATGGTATTCCAGACACTTCCTACTCCCAGAACGGTGAGACCCATTACTAACTGGCAGCTTTTTATTCCGTCCGCATGAATGTATTTGTAAATAGTGCGATGATTGGCTGTTTTTGTGTCACCAATGGTCACCGGCGAAGCTTCTTCTTTTTTCATTAGATGATTTGAATGCGTGGCATGTGCGGGGACTGACAGAAAATAAAACACCGCGGGAACCGAAGGATCATCGGCCTTAAATGAAACCTTTCGAATCCCCTTACCGAGGTAAACACAATCTAATTTATTTAAAGAAAAACTTTCATCGTCGGCTCCCACTATGCCTGCTCCACCAATATTGATGATCCCAATTTCTCTTCTTTCCAAAAAATAATCTGCTTTTAATTCAGAATGGGCTGATAATTCTAATACTTTATTGACTGGTTTGGCGCCACCAATAATTACACGGTCATAGTGTGAATACACGAGTTTCACCTCATCATCCACCATTAAATTTTCAACAAGAAAATTGCTCCGCAATTCTTGTGTGTTCATTGCTGCAGTTTCTTTGGGACTCGTTGTAAATCGTATTTGCATGACGTACCTCACCCTTTTATCCCTCTCCAAAAGGAGAGGGAGGCCAGGCTTTTGTTTTTAATTTAGCAATTTAATGAACTCATCAACTCTCATTATTTTTTTCAGCACTGCTGAACAAAGAACTGAACCCTGAAGTGTGCGACGCAACAGAAGTTTAATAGTAATTCTATGGCTGGCTACATAAATTAACCTCACTCTCTTATCCCTCTCCCTCAGAAGAGACAGGCCAAACTTCAGATTTGCATCAACCTCATTAATTAATCATTTCAACTTTATGTTTTTTCATTCAACAAAAACTGCCCGAACGAAGTTCCCCTTTGCGCCGACGCTGAAGCTTTGGCGCAAGCGTTAGGGGACAGGGGTTTTGTTTTCACCTTCCCATCCACCCACCATCGACAGTTAAAATAGTCCCGTGCACATAATCAGAAGCGGCGGATGCCAAAAAAACAACGGCTCCTTTAAAATCATCAGGCTGTCCCCAACGTCCGGCGGGGATCCTGGACAATATGGACGCATTTCTTTCAACATCGTTACGCAATGGTTCTGTATTATCTGTTGCAATGTAACCGGGCGCTATCGCATTTACATTGACTCCCCTGACTGCCCATTCATTTGCCAACCCTTTAACCAGACTTGCAACAGCACCCTTGCTTGCCGCGTAGCCCGGGACGGTAATTCCGCCCTGAAAACTTAACAGGGAAGCTGTAAAAATAATTTTTCCCTTGCCTCGCTGCAGCATGTGTTTGCCAATTTCTCTTGCTAAAATAAACTGCGCATCTAAATTAACCGCCATCACTTTATCCCAGTATTCATCAGGATGTTCGGCAGCGGGTTTGCGTAAGATCATTCCTGCGTTATTCACTAAAATATCTATGGTGGAGTTCTCCTGGTGAACCTTTGCAATGAAGGCGTACAAATTTTTTCTGTCCGAAAAATCAGATTGATATGCTGTGAATTTTCTCCCGAGGCCGATTACCGCCTTTGCAATCTCACTTCCCTGCAATGGCATCGTTGCCGACACACCAATAATGTCTGCCCCGGCTTCAGCCAGCCCTACCGCCATTCCTTTGCCAATACCTTTGTTACAACCGGTGACGAGTGCAGTTTTGCGCGATAGATCAAAGAGGGAATTATTCATTACAAAAAACTTGTTGCAAGTGTACAACCTTGCAATCAATCAATAAATTTTTATATGGTAGCTGGCGAAAAAATTACCTTCAGCTTAAATAACTTTCCAGCTCTTCCATCATATTCTTGCTCCCGATAAAAAAAGGTGTTCGCTGATGAAGCTCCATTGGCTTAATGTCCAGAATCGGTTGTTTGCCGTCAGTTGCTTTACCTCCTGCAACTTCAGTAATAAAAGCAAAAGGATTGCACTCATATAATAAGCGAAGTTTGCCTTTTGGTTTATCCATGGTACCGGGGTACATAAAAATTCCGCCTTTGATGAGATTACGATGAACATCAGCAACCATGCTGCCAATATATCTCTGCGTGTATGGGCCTCCATCTGCTTTTGCTTTTTTCTGGCAAACGTCAATATATTGTTTCACCCTGGCGTCATACTGAAAAAAATTTCCGTGATTAACAGAGTATATCTTTCCATTTTCAGGACACTTGATACCGGGATGGCTTAGACAAAATTCACCAATCGATGGATCAAGTGTAAAACCATTCACACCCCTTCTGGTTGCATATACCAGCATCGTGGATGAGCCGTAAACAACATAACCTGCAGCCACCTGGCTTCGGCCAGGTTGTAAAAAATCTTCCCTTGTTGCTATGCTTCCTTTTGATGTTACGCGCCTGTATACGCTGAAAATAGTTCCGATCGAAACGTTCACGTCAATATTGCCGCTTCCATCAAGCGGATCAAACAAACAAACATATTTTGAGTTCTTGCTTACTTCATCGTCAAAAGCAACATAGTCTTGGATCTCTTCACTGGCGATGCCTGCGCAACTGATGCCATGATGCAGCACAGCCGTCAACTGGTTGTTGGCAAACACGTCTAGTTTCTTTACATCCTCACCTTGTACGTTTATCTCGCCGGCATCACCAAGAATATCTACAAGCCCTGCCTTATTAACTTCGACGTTTATCCGTTTGGCGGCAAGGCCGATGTCACGCAGCAGGCCGCTGAGTTCACCCGTTGCCTGCGGAAATTGCCTGAGTTGCTGGATGGTAAATTCATCGAGGGTCAGTACTTGTCTATTGACAATATTCATGGCAAGAGTTTGAATCAAGAGCAACAAAAATAAGCGTTAAAAAGTCTTGAAGATTGGAGATTATCCAAAGGACTCTCCAAAGGAGTCCTTCGGACCTTCGGAGAATATTGAATATTTTTGCCTCCCTTCAATCTGAAATCTGAAATGGAATGAGAGTTTTCAAATTTGGTGGTGCCTCTGTAAACAATGTAGAAAGAATCTCAAAGCTTGGTGATATTCTGAAACATTATTCAGAAGAAAAGATACTCATCGTCATTTCGGCAATGGGCAAGACCACCAATGCTTTGGAAAAAGTGGTAAGATCTTTTTATGAAGGCAAAAAAGACGAAGCTCTGAAGGCGTTTGATCTTATAAGGGAACAACACCTTACCATGGCAAAACAATTGCTCGCTACCCAATACCCGGCTTGTGAAAAACGAATGAAAGATTTTTTTACAGAAGCGGAATGGTTGCTTTATGACAAGCCTCAAAGGGAATATGACTATTATTATGACCAGGTAGTTTGCACCGGCGAGTTATTATCCACGTCGATCATAAGTTTTTATCTCAACGAAATTGGGATAGCTAATAAGTGGTTTGACGTAAGAGATGTAATCAGGACCGATGATAATTTCAGAGATGCCAATGTCGATTGGGAATTCACTTCTTCGAAAGTTACTGATTCAATAGTCCCACTTTTTTCTGAGCACAATATTCTTTTAACCCAGGGCTTTATTGGCGCCACAGACGAAAACGAGAGCACAACTCTCGGGAGAGAAGGGAGCGATTATACCGCTGCTGTTTTTGCCAATATGCTGAATGCAGAAAGTCAAACTATCTGGAAAGATGTGGAATCTGTAATGAACGCGGATCCCAAGCAATTCCAGGATGCGCAACCAATATCTGAACTCAACTACAATGAAGTGATCGAAATGGCTTATTACGGTGCGCAGGTGATCCATCCTAAAACGATAAAGCCGCTGCAGAATAAAAATATCCCGCTATATGTAAAATGTTTTCTCAATGCCGCACTGCCAGGCACGAAAATTCACAACAGGCCATTACATAAATTGCCGCCGATCATCGTGCTTAAAGAAAATCAAATCATGATCGAAATGAGTTCCAAGGATTTTTCTTTTGTTGGGGAACATCATGTGGCAGATCTATATCGCCTCCTTGGCAAAATAAAAATTAAACCAAATCTTACTCAAAATACAGCCATCAGTTTTATTGCCGTTTTAGATGACCGAATTGAAAAAATTGAAAAACTTGCTTTGGAAGTGTCGGAAATTTTTGATGTGCAGGTGATGAAAGACCTGACCCTGCTTACAATCCGGCATTACAACAAAGAGATCGTTGAAAAACTAACAAAGGGAAAAACTATTTTACTCAGACAAGAGACCATAGAAACCATGCAAATTTTGATGAAACAGTAGACAAATTTTATTAATTCTAATTACAACTTCTAAAAGAAATAGATAATGAATAAAAAAGAAATAGATAAATTATTTGTTCGATACACTTCTTTATCGGAAGCGGAAAAAAAGAACTTTCTAAAGAATGAAAAAAAAAGAATTAAGTTATTGTCTGCCGCCGAAAACAGGACAGAATTAAGAGCTATTAAAAATTTATTGCAAGATCTAAAAAAAGAAATTAAGACATTTCAATTTAAAGGCTGAAAAACTCTTAACCTTCCAGGATGTTTTGAAGAATCTTATTCACCTCCCCTGCCATGTTCATCACCATCAAGTGACCGCCCTTTTTTATGACATAGTCGGCATTTGTATACCGGCAAGGGAGCAAGTGATCGTTGGAGCCGTGGACATGAATCAATCCTGAAAGCCTGGCGGGCTGATTCCAGCGCAATATCTCATTTAATGACCAGCGAATAAAATTTGGGTCCGTTCTTTTCACATAATCATATACAATTTGCTTCATCTCCTTATTCCCCGGACCCATGATCCGGTTTAGGATCGTCGCCTTTTTATAAATGGAAGGCGTAAGGATTTTTTGTAGGCCTAATTTTCCTGCTAACTTAAAATACCAGGGCAGCTCCTTGTAGCAAGAGACACTTGAAATGATAATGATTTTTTTTGGAGAGAGTATCTTGGCAAGCTCAGAAGCAAGCATTCCACCAAAAGAAAGACCGATCAGGATAAAGTCCTCACCAGGCTTTATCATCGCCGAAAAACGTTTTGCGTAGTCAGAAAAATTTTCATTTGGAAGAGGGTCGATCCAGTCGAGATAAATGGGTTGATAACCGGGCGGCAATTGAATTTTGTAAAAAACTCTTCTATCCGCGCCCAAACCACTGATGAAATACGCCTTCAAATGAGAAAAGAATTTTTCGATTAAGGATTGGGAGCCTGTGCCGCGATCTCAATGGATTGCTTCATTTTTTTTGCCACTTTTTTATCATTCATAACAGCCGGTTGCCAGTTCGGCATTTTTTCAAGATGACTAATGAGTTCATCATCAAAATCCTCATCCACTCCTTTTACAACTTTAAAATTAACAGGAGTTCCATCCGAATCAATTATGAATTCAACTTGCACGTGTGCTTTTTTCATAGAACCGGGCAGGTAAGCCACCATTTCTTTTCCCACTTGTTCCAGGTAATCTAAGAAGGCCTGTCCACCACCCGGGAACTGTGGCCACTCACGTACGTCTACAAGATCAGGAATATTGCGGGTGCGATGAGCGACCGGCTTGCGAACAGGCTTTGCTTCTTTTTCGGTTGCAATGGATTTCCGAACGATTCCATCAATTACATAATTCCCTTTTTCATTTACCATGACGACAGGCAATTGATGATATTTTTCAAAATAATCAAATGCATCTTCCAACCTCACGGCAAATTGTTTTAGTTCCGGGTCGTCCTTGGTGAGACCATTGAGGAAATCAACACTTCTTTTCACATTGTAGCGGATCGGGAAAATATGGACAGGGATAAAATCTTGCCCCGCGTCCTTGGCATGTGCAGCAAGAATGTATAGCTCATCAATTTGATTGTCGGTGATCGGAATGCAACCTACCGTTACGCAACTGCCGTGGATGTAAATGTCACCACCCGGATCCAGCGAGTCACTCAGGATCCTGTCTGATGCGTTCGGATAATTTATTCCCAGTGATAAGTAGTACGTGCTTTTGGGGTTGAACTCATTGATATAATAAAATCCCTCCGGCACCTGGAAATCGCCTCCCATTCTTTTCGGGCCCAGCGTTCCGGCCAATGCACACACTTTATAAGTTTTGAAAAGCTGGAATGGCTCTTTGATATCGTTCTTTGCCCATACTTCCATTTGGCTGTCGTATTTGAAGGAACGGATGTAAATATATTTAGCGGGCCATACCAGTTTCTTTGCTTTAAATTGTTTTTCCAGGGTATCTTCTTTGCGTGCAAGAGCTTCAGCAGGACGAGGCAATGTTTTTTGGTACTCCATGAATGATGTGGAGACACTGGCAAAAGAAGTTCCATTCTTCTGGGCGGAAGCGGATAAGAAAAGGACGGTAAAAACAAGTAGCGCACAGAGGTTTCTCATTCGGGAATATTTATCCTTTAAAACGTAATTGACCAACCTTAAGTATTAAGAAATTTTAAATGATTTGTAAAGATAGAAAAAATCGAGTTATGAGTTAAGAGCTCTGAGTTATCACTCTACTAAATTTGATATTTTGTGAATAATTTTTCGCAAAAGCTCTATAGCGGACACGTAAGCCGCACACCCGACGCGTAACATTCCTAAAGATTTCCCCTCAAAGCCTGCTCTCTTTCCATGGCCTCAAACAAGGCCTTGAAGTTTCCTTTGCCAAAACTCTTTGCTCCCTTACGTTGTATGATCTCAAAAAATAATGTGGGCCTGTCTTCCACGGGCTTGCTGAATAATTGCAACAGATAGCCCTCATTGTCCCTGTCGACCAATATTCCGAGCTCCTTGAGCGGTTCGAGATCTTCGTCAATATGCCCGACCCTGCTCATGAGGTCATCGTAATAGGTCGTTGGGACTCTCAAAAATTCCACTCCACGACTCATCAGTTCTTTTATGGTCGCGACAATATCATTGGTCGCTAAAGCAATATGTTGCACCCCTTCTCCATTGTAAAATTCAAGGTACTCTTCGACCTGGCTTTTTTTCTTTCCTTCAGCCGGTTCATTGATCGGAAATTTCACAAAACCATTTTCATTGCTCATCACTTTACTCATCAAGGCCGAGTACTCGGTTGAGATGTCTTCATCATCAAAGCTGAGTATATTTTTGAACCCCATGGTGTCCTCATAAAATTTCACCCATCGATTCATTTGATACCAGCCGACATTTCCTACACAATGATCTACATATTGCAACCCGGTCTCCTTAATTTGGAAATGCGGGATTGTCCAGCTCACATAGCCGGGCATGAAGGCGCCGGTATAATTTTTTCGCTCAACAAACACGTGAACCGTATCTCCGTATAATCGAATGCCGCTAAGGACTACTTCTCCTTCCTTGTCTTTTAAAACAGCAGGTTCCATGTAACTTTCAGCCCCGCGCCCGGTCGTTTCTTTCCATGCCGCTCTTGCATCATCTACCAATAGCGCCAGGGCCTTCACTCCATCGCCGTGTTTATACACATGGTCGGCGACCGGTGTGCCATTCTTTATCGACGATGTTAAAACGAAAGTCAGTTTGTTCTGCCTCACCACATAACTTGCTCTATCCTTTACTCCCGTTTCCGGTCCGGCATATGCCCATGGAGTGAAACCAAAAGCCGTTATATAATAATGCGCCGCCTGCTTGGCATTGCCTACATAGAATTCTATATAATCTGTTCCCAGCAGTGGCAAAAAATCTGTTTCTCCTGCTGACTTATTTTTAGCAGCTGTTGTTGACGGCATATGAAAAGTTTATCGTGTATGTTTATCTTTTTTATTTTTTGTTACCAGCTTAAGACGTCTTTTGGACTTTTGTTGCGTCGCACTCTTCAGCGCCTGGTATGCTATTGAGCGACATCCGTGATCGAAGCTCGCGGCTTACTTCGCATCCATAGCTAATGTCTCCATCAGCAGAAAGAAATGATTGCGGAAATCAGGAAAGATTTTATGCGGATAATCGGGACGCATGATAATAACGCAAAAATAACAATATTTAATTTTTGCAGTTGCTTATTAACATGACCGTTTCGCTTTCTGTGCTTATTTTCGCCGTTCAAAAATTTCACTTAACTCTCCGCCTGGCGGAAAGGGGGTTTATGCAAAAAATCGGCATCCTTGGTGGTGGTCAGCTTGGGCGGATGTTGCTGCAGGCAGCAGCCAATTATCCAATCGAACCCTGGTTGATGGAAAATGATGCTGAGTGTCCCGCCGCTCATCTCTGCTATCATTTTGTGAAAGGCGATATCAAAGATTTTGATGCCGTTTACAGTTTTGGCAAAAATCTGAACGCCATTACCATTGAAATAGAAAATGTAAATGTAGAAGCGCTGGAGAAATTAGAGACTGAAGGCGTAAGAATTTACCCGAAGCCCTCTGTATTGAAGACGGTAAAAAATAAGATCCTTCAAAAACAATATTACCAGCGATATGAAATTCCAACTGCGGAGTTTGTCATTACAAAAAATCTGCAGGAGCTGGATTCAAGGAAAAATTTTCTGCCCGCGGTACATAAATTAGGCGAAGGAGGTTATGATGGTCGTGGCGTACAGGTTTTGGAAACGATCGAAGATGTTGGAAAGGGTTTTGACAAGCCTTCTGTGCTTGAAAAGCTCGTCAATATTCATAAGGAGATCGCGCTAATTGTTGCCATCAATGAAAAAAAAGAAACAGCTATCTATCCCCCGGTAGAAATGCTGTTCGATCCCGATCTGAACGTGTTAGATTACCAGCTTTGTCCCGCTGACCTGGATGAGAAGATCCTTTGGAAATTAGAAGCGATAGCCCTGACCGTTGTCCGTCACTTTGATTCACCTGGCATTTTTGCTATCGAAATGTTTACCGACAAAAAGGGCGATGTGTTTGTGAATGAAACAGCACCCCGTGTACACAACAGTGGCCATCATACTATCGAAGCCCATTACAGCTCACAATTTGACATGCTTTGGAGGTTAATACTTGGTTATCCGCTCGGAAACACAGACATTATTCTTCCCTCCATTATGATCAACATTCTTGGTGCTGAAGGTTATAACGGCGAAGTAAAATACGAGGGGCTGGATGAAGTGCTGCAAATGGAAAATGCCTTCGTACATTTATACGGCAAAAAGCAAACAAAGCCGGGCCGCAAAATGGGTCACGTCACCGTTTTGAACCGAGAAAAGCAGGATCTTTTATACAAGTCAAAAAAAATCAAGCGGGCGTTAATTGCAAAATGCTGAATATTCCTTCTATCCGGAATGAAAACCGTTTATAAGTTTCGGATGTTAAGATAGCATGGATGATAAAAGTTTGACGTCTAACAATCCGATTATCTATATTTTTAATGCTTTAATCATAATTGACTAAGTGAGACTTCAACCATTCAATTTTTTTCTGACAGGAATTGTTCTATTTGTTCTATCCGCTTGTGGCAGCTCGGACAAAAAAACTACCAGCCAAACAGCATCTTCCGGTACACCGGCCGGACCCGCGGGCATGGCCGGCGCAAAGCAGCCACCCATGGCCGTTGATATTTTTGTAGTCAACCCTACGCTCATTAATGAAAGAATTGAGATCTCAGGAAGCCTGATGGCCAATGAAACCACGGAGATACATCCTGAGATATCCGGTCGACTGGTCCAATTGAATGTTGCCGAAGGCAAGTTCGTTAGCAAAGGCGCTTTGCTGGCTAAGATCTACGATGGCGATCTGCAGGGGCAACTGAGGAAACTTCAGGTGCAATTGGAAATTGCAAAAACAAATGAAGAGCGCTCGGCGCAATTATTAAAGATCCAGGGCATCAGCAAGGCCGATTATGATGCCAGCGCTTTAAACGTGAATAACATTAAAGCAGATATTGAAATTACAAGAGCCAATATTACAAAAACAGAAATCAGGGCTCCATTCAGCGGTAAGCTGGGTTTGAAATATATCAGCCCTGGAGCCTTTGTCACTCCTTCAACCGTTGTGACAACTATTAGTGAGGTCAATAAACTGAAGCTTCAGTTCAGTGTACCAGAAAAATATGGATCGGAAATAAAAAATGGACAAGTGGTCTCATTTACACTGAATGGTTCTGAAAAAACTTTTTCTGCCAATGTCATTGCTACCGAAACGTCAATAGGTGAAGACACCAGGAGTCTTACCGTAAGAGCATTGGTAAAGAACACTGATCCTGCATTGATACCGGGGACCTTTGCAAATGTGAAGATGATCCTTGGAAACAATCCGAACGCGATCATGATACCAAATGGCGCTGTAATACCACAGGGAAGAAAAAAACAGGTCTTTGTTTTTAAAAGCAACAAGGCTCTTCCCATGGAGATCACTACCGGCGTACGCGATTCCGCCAACGTCCAGGTATTATCCGGCCTATTCCCCGGAGATACCCTGATCACGTCGGGCTTGTTGTTCCTTCGTCCCGGTAGCGACGTAACGTTATCAAAGATGGGTAAGTGAATGGTGAGTGGTGAGTGAATTGAAGCGGTAACCTTAAACCTTGTTATATGTTTTTACAGCTTGCTCATACAAAACTTGACGTTTTCAAATTCTCTCAGGAACTCGGAATAGAATGTTATAAAATAACAAAGCTATTACCCGATTCAGAACAATTTGCAATGGTTCAACAAATCAGGAGAGCTGCTTTATCAGTGCATTTGAATATTGCGGAGGGGTGCTCCGGAAAGTCGAAAGGTCATAGAACAAGATTTTATGAAATCGCGAGGGGGTCTGTGATTGAAATAGATGCTGCGATTGGCATTGCATATAAGTTAAGTTATGTAAGCCTGGAACAGTTGCAGGTCCTTGGTGAAAATATTATAAAAACATTCAAATTGCTGAGCGGTATGATTGACAAGTAGCATTTTCATTACTCACAACTCAGCACTCACAACTCACAATATGAATTTATCAGAACTCAGTTTACGAAGGCCAGTGCTGGCAATTGTTTGCTCGATCATAATCATCATATTTGGAGTGATTGGTTATACTTTCCTGGGCGTAAGAGAGTATCCTGCCATTGACCCCGCTGTAGTGAATGTGCGTACTTCTTACATAGGCGCCAATGCAGATATTATCGAGCAGCAGATCACGGAACCACTTGAAAAATCCATCAATGGTGTGCAAGGTGTAAAGAATATTACCTCGTCCAGCCAGCAGGGAGCAAGTGCAATCACTGTTGAATTTGAATTGGGATTTGATCTCGAGCAGGCGGCTAATGATGTTCGTGACAAGGTATCGCAGGCCCTGGGCAATTTGCCCCAGGATATAGACGCCCCTCCTATTGTAACCAAAGCGGATGCGGATTCCGATCCGATTCTTTTTATTCCTCTTCAAAGTGAGAAGAAAGGCCTGATGCAACTGACAGACTTTGCAGAGAACGTCGTGCAGGAGCGTTTACAAACTATTCCTGGTGTAAGCTCGGTCAGTGTGTTCGGCAGGCGATATTCGATGCGCTTGTGGATCGATCCGGAAAAACTCAATTCGTACCGACTTACGTTCACCGATATACAAAATGCCCTCAACAAAGAAAATATAGAATTGCCTGGCGGAAAAGTGAGAGGAAATGAAACGCAACTCATCGTTAAGACGTATGGCAAGCTCACAACAGAAGAAGACTTCAATAACTTGATCTTGCATGAAGACAGTAGTGGCGTGGTCAGGCTGAAGGATGTGGGCACTGCTGAGCTGGGACAAGAAAATGAGGAGGCTTCTGCACGTAAGAATAATGCATCAGCCGTGTTCCTTGCTATCGTGGCTCAACCAGGAAGCAACCAAATAGCTATTGCCGATGAAGTATACAAGCGCCTGGGGCAGATAAAAAAGGATATGCCCGCTGATATGACAATGAATGTGGGTTATGACAGAACTCAATTCGTTCGTAAGGCGGTCACTGAAGTAAAAGAAACCCTTGCGATAGCCATTGGACTGGTTGTGATGATCATTTTTCTCTTCTTTCGCGAATGGACCATTGCTTTCAGACCGCTCATTGATATTCCTGTTTCACTCATCGGCGCATTTTTCATCATGTACATTTCAGGGTTTTCGATAAATGTGCTCACGCTGCTGGCCATCGTGCTTGCTACAGGCCTGGTCGTTGACGATGGCATTGTGGTAACAGAAAATATTTTCAAGAAAATGGAACTCGGGATGAACAAACGCAAAGCTGCCCTGGAAGGTTCCAAAGAAATTTATTTTGCTGTTATTGCTACGTCCCTGACACTGGCCGTTGTTTTCCTGCCGATCATTTTTCTGCAGGGTTTTGTAGGCCGCCTGTTTCGTGAATTTGGTATGGTGCTGGCGGGTGCGGTGTTAATTTCGGCGTTTGTCTCTTTGTCTCTTACTCCTGTACTGAATATTTACATGTCAAAAAAAGATCCATCAAAGCACTCCTGGTTCTACCGCAAAACAGAACCTTTCTTTGCCGGCATGGAAAGCGGGTATCGCAGAGCCCTGCAGGGATTTATGAGAATGCGATGGTTGGCCTTTGTGATCATTCTTGTCTGCGCTGGCATCATTTATTTCATAGGAACGAGCCTTCCTTCTGAACTCGCTCCCTTAGAAGATCGCAATCGCATACGTGTGTCGATCACCGGACCTGAGGGTGCGGATTTTGATTATACAGATAAAGTGGCCTACAATATTGGTCAGCAGCTGATGGACTCAGTCCCTGAAAAAGAGGCAGTGTACACTTTTGCACCCGGCTTTGGAGGGGGCGGAAGCAATGCTGCATTCATCAGCATGGGATTGGTGGATGCAAGCCAGCGGCATCGGTCCCAGGATCAGATCACACAGCAAATGACAGGAATGTTTCGCAAGTATACAAATGTGAGGGCGTTTGCTATACAGGAACAAACCATTTCGGTAGGACTTGGCGGACGCGGCTCTTTTCCTGTACAATTTGTCTTACAGAATCTGAATTTCGATAAGCTCAAAGAAAAAGTTCCACAGTTTCTGGAAGAGGTTAGAAAAAGTCCCATTTTCCAGGGCTCAGATGTAAATCTGAAATTCAATCAACCGGAATTACAAATTACCATTGACCGGTTAAAAGCAAATCAGCTTGGCGTTTCTGTTCTCGATGTAAATAACACTTTGCAGTTGGCATTGAGTGGTCGTCGTTTTGGATATTTCATCATGAATGGAAAACAATACCAGGTCATAGCCCAGGTAGACCGGAGTCAGCGTGATGACCCATTGGATTTAAAATCGTTCTACGTAAGAAATAATAAAGGCGAGCTGATTCAACTTGATAATTTGGTAAACATGGTTGAGACAGCCAATCCGCCCACCATCTATCATTTTAATCGCTTTAAGAGCGCTACTGTTGCAGCCGGCCTGGTCCCCGGCAAAACTATTGGCGATGGCATTGCAGAAATGCAGCGAATTGCCGATAGAGTTTTGGATGAATCTTTTGCAACGTCCTTAAGTGGAGCCTCGCGAGATTTTGCCGAAAGTTCATCCAACACGGCTTTCGCCTTTTTCCTGGCATTGGGCCTGATCTTTCTTATTCTGTCCGCGCAATTCGAAAGTTTTCTTGATCCATTTATCATCATGATCACGGTGCCCCTGGCGCTTGCGGGAGCCGTTTTGACGTTGAAAGTATTTGGGCAAACGTTAAATATATTTTCTGAAATAGGTATCATCATGCTCATTGGATTGGTGACAAAGAACGGTATCCTGATCGTTGAATTCGCAAATCAGAAACGAAGACGGGGTGAACAAAAATTTTCTGCCGCCGTCGACGCGGCAGCCGCACGTCTGCGACCCATATTGATGACCACTTTGGCAACAACGTTGGGTGCATTGCCCATCGCATTGGCAGTCGGCTCAGCAGGGAAGAGCCGCATTCCATTGGGGGTCGTCATTGTGGGAGGGCTGTTGTTTGCCCTTGTACTGACCTTGTTTGTTGTACCCGCTTTATATACTTTCTTATCTTCAAAAAAGAAAAAACTCGACCTGGACGAAGAGCTTGGAATTAAGGACAAAATGGTGAGCCATGAACAGCTAGAAACATTACACGCAGAATGAAAGTAAAACCCAAACCAACATTTAGGCCCCCTCTGACTCCCCCAACGGGGGAGAAGAATGCGCGGCTCCGCGCGGATGACCCTTTGACAAGCTCAGCGCCCTGTTCAATTGAAAGGAAGAAAGTTGAACGGAGCCTGTCCGTACCGGACCGGGCGCACGTCGTAACGAAAGTTGATAGTAGCAGCGCAGTTCGTCACATGAAAAAAATCGGCATCCATTCTCTGTTCCTGCTTTTCATATTTGTTTCAATTGCCCTCTCGGCATCGGCACAAAAAATATTAACGCTTGATGAAGCCATTGCCAATGCCCTGCAAAAAAATTACGATATCATTTTATCAAGAAACGATTCAACAATAGCAGCGATCGACTATTCCTATCGCAACGCCGCCTTTGTTCCAAGGTTAAATGGAAATATCGGCACATCATGGAGCAACAATGCACAAAAACAAACTTTGTCGGATGGTACAAAGCGGGACAAAAGCGGACTAAAATCAAACAATATTAGCTCGCAACTCGCATTGAACTGGACCTTGTTTGATGGTTTGAAAATGTTTATAACCCGCGACCGGTTGGAAAAATTAGTGGAATTTGGCGAACTGGAGATCCGGAACCAGGTGGTAACGACAGTGGCCACCGTCATCAATGATTATTATAACATCGTAAGACAGAAACAACAGTTAAGTGCGATTGAAGAGCAGATGTCGATTGACAGTGAAAGAGTGCGGCTGGCGCAATACCGGCTCGATGTCGGCGTCGGGATCAAACCTGACTTGCTGCAAAGTAAAATTGATCTGAATGCGCAAAAGGCAGCACAGCTGCAACAACAGGCGTTGATAGAGCAACTAAAAGAACAGCTGAACCAGGCCATGGCGGTGCCGCAGTTCACTGCGTATGATGTAGTGGACACCATTACCATTAATGAAAATATTTCGCTTGGTGATATTCTGAGTATAGCCGAAAAAAATAATCCTTCCGTATTACTGGCAAAAAAAAATATTGACATCGCTAAACTTCAATTAAAAGAGCGAAAGGCTGAGCTCTTTCCTACCCTCTCATTTAATTCCGCCTACAATTTTAACCGCACCACCAACCAGGCTGTGCTAAATACTTTTTCTACATTGTTTAACCAGGTGAATGGTTATAATTATGGATTCACCGCAACCATTCCGATCCTGAACAATTTCAATCAACGCCGGCTGATCCGCCAGGCTAAATGGAATATTACCTACCAGGCTATTTATTACGAAAATCAACGGTCGCTGACAACGCTGGGAGTGATCAATGCATTTCAGAATTATGAGCAACAGAAAAAAGCGCTGGCATTGGAAGAAGAAAATATTTTGCTGGCAAGAGAAAATCTTGACATTGTTTTTCAGACCTACAAATTGGGCGCCGCCACGTTATTACAATTAAAAGAAGCACAAAATAGTCTTGCCGATGCAGAGAACCGTTTGATCGCGGCAAGGTACAACGCAAAAGTTTCCGAGACAGAATTGTTGAGACTCTCAGGGCAGATTATTCAGTAATTCAAGATACGACTGGTCTTCGCTCTCCCTCTCAGCTTGCAAACGCCAGTGCCCGGGTGAGCGGCAGAGAGCCGATAAAAGAAGTTCGCGCATAAAGACAAATTCCTTTGGCAATCTATGATACATGCGTTCTAATAGCTCATTATGACGAATTCCCTGGTAACTGCCCAAGCCGGACATCTGAAGAGAGATGGCTCTATTTTTTACCCTCCAACATGGGCACAAAGGAAAAGTGATCAAAGACCTCTTCCTTTATAGCACTATTTTGAAGTTTAGTGATGCGCATCATGCGCTGAACTTCACCGGAACCAACGGGTAATACCATCATGCCCCCGGTCTTTAATTGTTCAACTAATTTCGGCGGAACTTCCGGTGCTGCAGCAGTAATAAGTATTTTATCAAATGGTGCGTATGTAGGCAATCCTTCAAATCCGTCACCATAAAAAAATTTAATGTTAGGGAATTTCCTTAAATACTCGAACTTCTTATTCAGCTCAAATAATTTTTTTTGGCGCTCAATCGTGTAAACCTGTGCTCCCATTTGAGCAAGCAGTACAGCCTGGTAAGCACTGCCTGTGCCGATCTCAAGTACTTTATCAAACGGCTTTACCTCGAGCAACTGGCTTTGATATGCGACTGTATAAGGTTGTGAAATAGTTTGTCCCTCACCGATCGGGAATGCGCGGTCAGCATAAGCGGCCTCATCAAAAGCGGAGTCGAGAAAAAAATGTCGGGGAATTTCGTTAATGGCATTTAGTACACGTTCGTCAGTGATTCCCTTTTCACGAATGCCTGCCGTTAGTTTTTTTCTTAGTCCTTTATGTCGGTAAGTGTCATCGGTTGGTCGCATAGGCGCTGCAATTTAATAAATGCAGGAAAGTTGAGGGTCTTTATAAATATCCCACAAATTCGCCTTTAATATCACACAAATTCACCGCCAATTATAGCCTGTTCAACGAAAGTCCGATAGAAAGTGTGCTTTGCATGTTAGATTTGTGTCGTCGAAGAAATTACTTACTAACCCATTACTACAACACCCAATATCATTCGAAACATAAGAAATTAAAACCATCCACCCATAGAGAGTCGGCACTGATGAAGTGCCTTTTTTTTTGCCCTGTCCTTAGCGTTGGTACTAAAGCTTCCCGCCAGGGCCGACACGTCAAAGCCATTTTGCAATGACACTTTACCGTTCACTAAATGATCACGTATTTTTGCAGTTGAAATTTTTGTCTTTAGAAAAATGATCGCGCCTCACATCATATTGGCAACAGGCTGGATTTTATTTTGTGTGTTCCATAGTGTGCTGGCCTCCTTACGCTTTAAAAAAATCGCTGAAACCAGGATGCGGTATCGGTATAAATTCTACCGACTCTACTACACATTATTTGCTTTGGCGAGCTTTACTCTTGTCCTGATCTATCAGTTCACGATCACATCTTACAGCTTGTTTACGCCAACCCGACTTTCTTTAAAGCTTGGAATCATCGTCGCTGGATTTGGATTAACCATCATGTGCCTGTGTATTGTGAAATATTTTATGCAGTTGAGCGGATTGAAAGGTTTAATTGAAAACAGAAAAGAAAATGCATTAATGATCACGGGTGTGCATAGAATCGTTCGCCACCCTTTGTATGCCGGGACGTTCATATTTATTTGGGGCCTGCTCATCGTTTATCCGTACCTGAGCCTATTCATAACAGATGCGATCATCACGATCTATACATTGATCGGTTTGAAGTTTGAAGAAAAAAAAATGGAAAGGGAATTTGGCGATGCTTATAAATCATATCAGCAGAGTGTTCCAATGATCATTCCAAGGCCCCCTTTGTATTTCCCCCAATGGAGGAAACCTGCCCGTAAACCTGGAGAAGAAGCCATCGATAAAATTGAGAATTTTTAGAACCCCCTTGGGGAGAGCTGGAGGGGACTTTACAAGTTTAGTTCAGCAATAATTCTTTCTATTTTGTTCTGCAACTGCTTCTGCATCGCATCAAACTCTTCCGGTGATTTCAATGTCGCATTGACACTGAAATAAAACTTGATCTTGGGCTCAGTGCCAGACGGCCTCGCGGAGATCTTGTCACCGCTGGCCAATACAAATTGCAGCACATTCGATTTTGGCAATTTAATTTCCCAACTCTCATCCGTTGCCAGGTTTCTGCCAATGCGTTTTTCGTAATCAAGCAATTCAACCACGGGTAATCCATCGATCATTTTAGGAGGATTGCTTCTGAATTCTTCCATCATGGCCGCAATTTGTTTTTGCCCATCCATTCCTTTTTTTGTAATAGAGATCAATTCTTCATAATAAAATCCATATTGAACGTAGAGGTCGAGCAATTTTTCAAACAAACTCCTTCCTTTCTCTTTTTCATACGCTGCCATTTCACAAAGAAGGGCCACCGCACTCACGGCGTCTTTGTCCCGGATCTTGTCGCCGATCATCAGGCCAAAACTTTCTTCTCCGCCGATAACATAATTTTCCTTTCCTTCTTTTTCACGTATCATTTCAGCTATCCACTTAAAACCGGTCAGCACATTATAGCAGTTCACACCATTGTGCTGGGCGATCTTATCGATCATGTCTGTTGTCACGATCGTTTTTATCACCATATCATTGGGCTGCGCAATTCCTTTTGCCTTTCTCGCCTCGATTAAATAATTGAAAGCAAGCACGGCAGTCTGATTTCCGTTCATCAACACCCATTCATCATGATTATCTTTCACTCCTATGCCCACGCGGTCGGCATCGGGATCTGTGCCCAGTAAAATATCTGCGTCCAGCTCCTGAGCTTTTTGCAAGCCAATGCTCATAGTCGCTTTCTCTTCCGGGTTAGGATAGCTTACAGTTGGAAAGTTTCCATCTGGTTCCATTTGCTCTTTAACAATGTGAACATTTGTAAAGCCAAACCGTTTCAAAACTTCCGGAACGAGTTTTATCCCGCTGCCATGAATCGGTGTGTAAACAATTTTTAGATCGTGCTGCTTTTGGATGATCTCCGGATACACGCTTAAACCTTTCACCATTTGCATGTAAGCTCCGTCTACGTCCTTGCCGATGATCGTAATATTTTCCGAAGCACCGGTCCACTTCACATTCTCCACCGACCCAATTTTTTCCACTTCTTTGATGACATTTTTGTCGTGCGGAGGCACTAATTGTGCACCATCATTCCAATATGCTTTGTAACCATTATATTCTTTAGGATTGTGCGAAGCCGTACACACCACTCCTCCCTGGCATTTCAAATGACGAATAGCGAAAGACAGCTCTGGTGTTGGTCTCAAACTATCAAACAAAAAAACTTTGATGCCATTAGCCGCGAAAACATTAGCTGTGGTCTCGGCAAAAAAACGGCTGTTGTTCCGGCTATCATGCGCAATGGCCACTCGCACTTCCTCTTTAGGAACACCTTGTTTCAAATAATTTGCATAACCCTGCGTAGCCATGCCCACTGTGTATTTATTCATGCGATTCGTGCCGACTCCCATGATCCCCCGCAAGCCACCTGTGCCAAATTCCAGGTCTCTATAAAATGCATCGGCTAGTTGATCAGGGTTTTCTTTTTGTAAACGGTTTATTTCGTCTCTTGTTTGCTGATCAAAATGGCCATTCAGCCATGTATTGATTTTCGCTTGAATTGCTGCGTCCATAAGTTGTTTCAGATTTAAGTCCCGGTAATTTCGGGAGAAGATTTAATGAATCCTTCGGAAAGTTATGAATTTTCGTCGTTCCCCGTCAAACAGCAAATGAGCCGTATTTTTGTTTTTATGAGGTCAGCACTTGTACATAGGCAGGGAACAAAGTTTGGCATTATTGCGCTTTTTCTTTTGCCCTGGAACTGTTCTTTTTCGCAGGATACTATTTTAACCAAAATAGAAATGGTCCCGGATACTCTTCTTCAAAAAAACCTGATGGTAGGGAGATTTTATGATCCCATAGTAAGGCATCCTGATAAAAAAAGAATAATTTTCGTAACTGGGATCAATGTAGTTGGCTACGGAAGCTCACTGATAATTCTGAACAACACCTGGTATAAAAATTACCCTCACACTTCGTTCCATACTTTCAATGATAGCAAAGAGTGGTTGCAGGTTGACAAAGTCGGGCATGGTTGGACGGCTTATAACACCGGCAGAGCTTGCGGCGCCATGTGGCAATGGGCAGGCTTGTCTCAAAAAAAATCAACTCTCATCGGTGGTCTGACCGGAATGGCTTATCTGACCGCCATAGAATTTTTAGACGCACATTCTTCTAAATGGGGATGGAGCTGGAGCGATATCAGCGCCAATATTTTTGGTTCGGGCTTTTTGATCTCGCAGCAATTATTATGGAACGAGCAAAGGATCCAATACAAGTTTTCTTTTCATCATAAAGATTATGGTGAACCAACTTTAAACAAAAGAGCAGATGAACTATTTGGAAAGGCCTGGTATGAAAGAATGCTCAAAGATTACAATGCTCAAACATATTGGTTCAGTGTCAACCTGAAATCATTTTTTTCGCAAAACAATTTACCCGCGTGGTTAAATATTTCATTTGGGTATGGCGCTGATGGAATGTTTGGTGGATTTGAGAACAAATGGGTAGACGGCGATCCCGGATCTCCGATCGATCGCACAGACATTTCCAGAAAAAGACAATTCTACCTGGCACCAGATATCGACTTCACTAAGATCCAGACAAGCAAAAAATGGTTGCGGACAGTTTTGTTTTGTATGAATGCTTTTAAATGTCCTTCCCCCGCGTTGATGATGGATTCGAAAGGAAAAATGAAGGGTTTCCTATTTTATTTTTGAACGTTTTTTCTCGTCCCCTTCTTACTGCATGGCAAGCGTTTTTAAATATTTTGCCAGGATGCCATAGTTAAAACTTTGCGTTGTACTGTAGCCTGCATAATTTATCGCCACGAGTTTGCCTGATTTATTGAAAACCGGTGAACCACTAGACCCTGCAAGGGATGGAATAGAATACAATACCCGTATGCCATCTGATTCCTGGCTTATTTTGCCGTCCGTTTTTTGTACGCGCAAACCTTTATCAGAGCTGGCGATCACAGGTCCCCAATTATAACCCACTAATGCTACATCTTCTCCGACTTTCACCTGGCCGTCATTTGTTACATCATCTAACCTGATCGGGTCGCTTACATCGGAAGGCAATTTCTTATCCTTTGTTTGAATGAGGGCAAGATCAATGTTATCATCCTTCGAAACATTTGTTTTTACACATTCCTTGTAATCATTGATATTATCTGTATGGGTGCCGTCAAGGGCATATCCTAAGAACAAGGTCACTACTTTGAATTTTGCCTCGCCCAGGGAACTGAGTAAACCATCATAATAATTTTGATCGCCGGCCCATTCACTTTGCAATCTCTGCCATGCGTCCACCTGGGTACCGGCATTTTCACGTTCCTCATCCGTGCGATTCAGATCGTACCGGATCGCACTCCATTCACTGATCCGTTGTGTGGCGCTGTCTTTCTGGTGCCCGTAGCTCAACACATTGTTCTGCATCCAGTCCCTTAAGATGTTTCTCACTGTAGCTTCATAACTGCCAAACCAATCATCCACGACGTGTTTATTTGTCGCTATTCGTCCCTCCCCGTCAATAAAAAATACCAGGAACTTGCTCCCATCGTCACCTGGTACAGGTAGGTATGATAAATCATCACGACACTCTTATGATATTTCTGGTAAACATCCACCGTCCCGCAGCCAGTGAGCAGGCAGGCGGCTACAATGATCAGCACTCCACGGTTAGAAAATAATTTCTTCATAAACAGTTTTTATGATAACAAAATTTTGAAATGACCTGGTAAATCTACCTCAGTTCAGCAAGAAATAAATTCCAATGGAAAATTGCTATCTAAGATAAAAAAAAGCGAGCAGAGTAAAAAGAAAATCGGCGACCGGCTCTCCCAAAAACTCCCGGTCACGCTCCCGCTCATTCTAGATAAGCTCCGGAAATTTTTTCTCCATCTACCTCCACAAAAATATGCTCCTGCAAGGTGGTTGAAATGGAGAGACCTACATAGTCCGGCTGAACAGGAAAATTGTTGTGGCTGCGTTCCACGAGGACAAGGGTCTGAATTTTTTTGGGCTGGAATTCAAGAAAAGGCTTTACTGCATACAGTAGCGTTTTCCCACTGTTTACTACATCATCAATGATGATCACCACCTGGTTATTGAAGTCAACGTTTTTATCCAGTTTCACTTCCTTAGGCAGACGCTTGTCCAATGAAATATGTATCAATTCAGTCTTAATAGAAGAAATTTCAGAAAGAATTTTTTGAATATTTCGGGCTATCACAGTTCCGTTTTCCGGAATGCCTGCAAGTATGATCCTGTTTTCATCTATATTATTTTCCAGGATCTCATACGCCATGCGCTGTAATTTCTTTGCGGCCACTTGCTGATCGAGTATATATTTTTTGTTGGGCATTTATGATTAATTGCGGACAAAACTAATCTAATCTGGAATTATTAATTAGTGAATAGGGATTATTATGGAAGTTTCTAAAACCAGAATCCTCTTTTTCTCTTTTGTTCTCTTAGCCTAACTTAGCTTAATGCAAATGTTTCAGCAAATCTTGTTTATCATTCTTGTCGTCTTTTCCATCTGGCTTTTCGCAAAGAACATAAAGAAAATCAGAAGAAATATTTTACTGGGACATGATGAAGACTACAGCGATAATCCTTCACGACGTTGGAAAAATGTTTTGCTGCTCGCATTTGGTCAAAAAAAAATGTTCCGTAACCCACTGGTAGCTGTCATCCACTTTTTCATTTATGCCGGATTTATCATTATCAATATTGAAGTGTTGGAAATTGTTCTCGATGGTGGACTGGGCAGTCATCGTCTTTTCTCCAATGCCTTTGGTGGGTTTTATACTTTTTTAATAGATGCCTTTGAGATATTGGCTGTACTTGTTCTTGCCGCCTGCATTATTTTCCTGGCACGCAGAAATATTTTAAAACTTAAGCGCTTCAGAAGTCGCGACCTGGATGGCTGGCCACGCAGTGATGCAAATTATATTTTAATCACTGAAATTCTGCTCATGACCTTTTTTCTTACCATGAACACAACAGACCGGGCGCTGCAACTCCGCGGCTATGAAAATTATCATGATGTGGGAAACTTTCTCGTCAGCGGATTTCTTTCCTCTCCCTTAACCTTTCCGAAAGGAGCCCTTTGGACAGCCTCAACTTCCACCTTGCAAGGCATCGAGCGAACCTGTTGGTGGCTCCATATTACGGGCATATTTGCCTTTCTCAACTACCTGCCATATTCTAAACATCTTCATATTTTGCTCGCCTTTCCCAATGCATACTACACGAGGCTTGAGCCAGAGGGCAAAATGAAAAATATGCCTGCTGTTCAAAATGAGGTGCTGTACGCGATGCAACCTGAGACAGTTCCGGCGGAGGTAACACCTCCATCAAAGTTCGGCGCGAAAGATGTCTTTGATTTGAGCTGGCGGAATTTGCTCGATGCTTATAGTTGCACGGAGTGCGGAAGATGCACTGCTGCCTGCCCGGCTAACATAACGGGTAAATTATTATCGCCTAGAAAAATTATGATGGATACACGCGACCGGATGGAAGAGGTGGGAAGAAACATTGATAAAAATGGAGAGTTTAAGGAAGATGGGAAAAATCTCTTTAGCTATATAACCGTTGAGGAATTACGTGCCTGTACTTCATGCCAGGCTTGTATCGAGGAGTGCCCCGTCTCTATTTCACCGCTAGAAATTATTTTGGAACTACGCCGCTCGCTCATTATGGAAGACAGCAATGCCCCGCAGGAATGGAATGCAATGTTCAGTAATGTCGAAAATAATTTTGCGCCGTGGAAGTTTAGTCCCGATGAGAGAGATAGGTGGGCGAGTGAGATGGACAATTGAAAAGCAGGGCGATTCTTTGCTTGCATAAAATATCAACTGAAATCCATCGCTCACAATGAGAAGCGAAGAAGAAATTATCACCCTGATCTTGCATGTCGCAAAAACCGACGACAGAATTAGAGCTGTTTTACTCAATGGCTCCAGGGCGAATCCAAAAATTGTAAAAGATATTCTTCAGGACTTCGATATTGTTTACATCGTTAAAAAAATAGACAGCTTTTTAAAGGACCATTCATGGATCGATGTTTTTGGTGAAAGGCTGATCCTGCAACTTCCGGAAGAAATGATACCGGACCACAAAGACGATCATTCTTTTCATTACCTGATGTTATTTAAAGACGGAAACAGAATTGATCTGGCACTCTTCCCATTTGACAAATTAAAAACCTCACATAAACACGATAGTCTAACAATCGTACTATTGGATAAAGATCACCTTTTCGAAAAACTGCCGCCACCAAGCAATGCAGACTACCTGATTAAACGGCCGACTGAAAAAGAGTTTGCAGACTGTTGCAATGAATTTTGGTGGGTAAGCACATACGTCGCGAAGGGGCTTTGGAGAAAAGAAATTACCTACGCCAAAGAAATGCTTGAAATTCCTGTCCGGGCAATGTTTCTAAAAATCATTGAATGGCATATCGGCATCAAGACCGGGTTTACCGTATCATTCGGAAAAGGTGGACGAAATATGAAACCTTACATTTCGCCTGAGCTTTATAATACAATTCTCTCGACTTATCCTGACAGCGACATAGATAATATCTGGAACTCTTTATTTCTAATGACAGAGATATTCGGTCGTCTTGCAGGCAAAATTGCTCAGGCAATGAACTTTAGTTACAATACAAACGAAGAACAGAATGTAACAAATTATATAAATCGAATTCGTACAATGACGACAGAAAAATAAACTGCCGAGCTAAAACCGGGCGGACGAAAAATGAGGCATTCAGTTTTTTGAAAGATTTTTACGCTGTTGGTGTTCAAATAAAGAAATGTTACAAGGTAAATCTCGACACCAACAGCTGGAAATTGTTATATTAACCGTATTATTGGTACAGTTGTTTAAAATTGATGAACACCTTAAAACAAACACGAACAAGGCTTAAATTTGCGCAAAACAAGACATTAGTGGCAAACCAAAGGATACCGTGACAGTAAATAAACTCATATCGTATTTTGACAATTACCTTTCGCTTGACGACAAGGAGAAGGAAGAATTGACTAATCGCGTGATTGAAAAAAATATCAAAAGAAAGCAATTTATTTTGCACGAAGGTGACGTTTGCCGACACTACAGTTTTGTAGTTTCCGGTTGTTTCAAAATGTATGGTGTAGATGCAAGTGGAAAAGCGCACAACATTCAATTTGCCTCGGAAAATGAATGGATTTCTGACATTGGCAGTTTTCATTCAGAAAAAGGAAGCCAGCTTTTTATTGAAGCCATAGAGCCGTCAATAATATTACAGTTGGAAAAATCCAACTTGATTTATTTGTATACGCAATACCCAAAATTTAATAGAACTTTCAGGGTAATAATAGAAGATAAATTTGTGGAACTTCAAAACAGGATTTTACAAAAAATAAGTTCAACCGCCGAAGAGCGATACCTCTCGTTTTTAGATCAATACCCACTTCTGTCCAACAGGCTTCCGAATACTCAAATTGCTTCCTACCTGGGTATTACACCCGAATTTTTAAGCAAAATCCGAAATCATATTTCGCAAAAGTGATTCACCCTTAACCTGGATTAAGACTATTTCTTAAACTGGTCTATTGGTAGTTGTTTACGTTATGCACCACCTTTGAGTTGTCATTAAAACAATAACAAAATGAAGGCAATAACCATTTCGTCATTTGTCATTTTGCTCTTATTCCATGTACAGAATAAAGTAATAGCACAAACATTAACGAAAGATCAAAACAAAACAGAAATGAAAACAACAGAACAATCAGCAATTGAGCAATTGCTTATTTCTTATCGTGATGCGCTCAATGCATCAGACCCATCCAAAGTATTAACACTTTACACTACGGACGGTGTATTTATGCCAACCAATGCACCAACAGCCAAAGGGCAAGAACAGCTGAAAGATTCTTATGAGTTTGTATTTAAAACAATACAGATCCATATTGAATTTTTTATTGAAGAAATTGTAGTAAGTGGCGATTATGCTTATGCAGTAACCAACTCAAAAGGAACAGCCTTGATTCATGCAAACGGGCAAACAGTCTCTGAAGAAAACAGAGAGTTGTTTGTTTTTCAAAAAGACAATGGGCAATGGAAGATTGCATGCTACATGTTTAACAAGACAAAATAATTAAGAAAATGAAAAATAAAATCTTCAGAACAAACAACGACTGGACAGGCTTAGTGACTCGTTTGACAATTGGTTTAATTCTTTTCCCACATGGTGCCCAAAAAATGCTGGGTATTTTTGGTGGTTATGGTTTTAGCGGGACAATGGGATTCTTTACAGGCACGATGCACTTGCCCTGGCTTATCGGTTTTTTAGTAATCATAATTGAGTTCTTTGGGTCTCTTTCACTGATAGCTGGTTTTGCAAGTCGTTTATGGAGTGTGCTGGTAATTATAGAAATGTTCGGCGCAGTCATTACTACACATCTCAACAATGGATTTTTTATGAATTGGGCTGGTACCCAAAAAGGCGAAGGGTACGAATTCCATTTGTTAATAATTGGACTTGCTTTAGCTACACTCATCGACGGAAGTGGCAAGTTTTCGGCTGACGAAAAAATTGCAAACTAACCGAGGGAAATGAAACAAGTAGTATCAATTGCACTTATCATAATGACTAACAACATAAAAATATAAAAATGAAAATAGGAATATTAGGAACCGGAGAAGTTGGAAACCTGCTGGGTTCAAGATTAATTGAAAATGGACACCAGGTAATGATGGGCGGAAGAGAAGCTAACAACCAAAAAGGATTAGACTTTGTTAACAAACATTCTTCCGAAAACGCTTCTTACGGGACATTTGCAGCAGCATCAGGCTTTGGTGAAATTATTTTTAATGCAACTAATGGCAGGTTTGCATTAGATGCATTAGAACTTGCCAATACAGATTTTGCCGGAAAAATTATAATTGATGTTGCCAATCCTTTTGATTTTACCACAAAACCGCCAACCCTGATTCCTGAATTGGCTAATACCAATTCACTTGGTGAATCTATTCAGCATAATTTTCCCAACGCTAAAGTAGTAAAGACACTTAATACACTAGGAATGGCTCTTGCAGTTAATCCAAAGCAATTAAATAATGGCGACCATTCTATATTTATTTCCGGCAACGATGAAAGCGCAAAGACCAGGACAAAAACACTATTGACGGAGTTTGGTTGGAAAATTGAAAACATTATTGACATAGGTGATATTACCGGAGCCAGGGCAATGGAAGGATTTTTGATTCTTTCGGTAAGGTTGCTGATGTCATTTGGTCTGCCAATGTTTAATATAAAAGTACTTAAATCGTGAATCTTTAATGACAAGATAAAAGGGCAGCCTCAATTGATGAAATGATTTTGTTGTTATCAATAAAAACAAAATGAATTTGCGGTTTATCATTTATGTGGTGACTAAAGGCATGAGTAAAATGATTAAAGACCCACTATTTTGTTTCTATCTTGAAAAACTTAGCGATAATAATACAAGGATAATAAACGAATCTTATTATCAACCAGCAAATCTAATGGTAAAAAATGAATGGTCTGATGATGAAGAAAAAGATGAGAAGAATTCAGGAACAAATTCTTTCTACCATTAAATCATTATCAGAAACCTAATTTATATAGGACGAATAGAACTATTACTGCTAACATTCGGTGCCAACAAATGGGCAACTGAAATTTAAGTTTCATCGATCATCGCCTGATCATGTTTTTTCTTTCTCTTCCTCAACACCAAATATATCGGTACGCCTGTCAACATCAACACCATTCCAATGGCTGCTTCCCTCGGGCGGGCATAAATTGTATTGAAAAATAACGCGGCGCTGAACAAAACAACAATAGCAGGAACAACCGGGTAACCCCACACTTTATAGGGCCGTGGAGCGTCCGGCATTTTTTTGCGCAGAATGAAAACGCCAAGCGTTGTAGCTCCATAGTAAATAAACACAGCAAAAATGATCATGTCGGTCAACTGATCAAAGGTGCCGGATAGTACCAGGATACAGGCCCATGTGCCCTGGTACCATAAAGAATTAACCGGAGCATGCGCGGTATTCAGCTTCGCTAATTTTGGAAAAAACATTCCTTGTTTTGCCATCGCGAAATAAGTGCGACAGCTTACCAGTATTGTTGCATGTGTACAGCCCAACGTGGTAACAGCGATCAGTGCTGAAATAAACAAACCTCCATGGCTTCCCCAGAAAACTTTTACAGCCTCGATCGCGGCAACCATGTTTTGTGATCGATAAATATTTTCCAATGTTGTTATTGGTAATAAAGAAAGATAGGTCGCATTCACGGTTACATATGTGGCAATGATGATAAACACTCCAATAGCGATGCCGCGTGGAATATTTTTGTATTGATTTCTAACCTCTCCACCAATATACCCTACAGTTGCCCAACCCTGGTAAGCCCAAAATGCAGCCAGCATGCTTGTAAATACTGCACTGAATGTAACAGGCAAATTGTTTGTCGTCTTCATTTCAAAGACATTCCCGATGTGGGAGTGAGGGCTGCTTAATCCAAAAATGATAATGGTGAGGATACCGGTAAATACAAGCATCAAAATCCCCGCACTAAATCTTGCCCCTATTTTTATTCCCAGGCTATTTAGCCAGGTGAGTACCAGAATGAGAAGAATGGCTGTGAGTTTAACATTGAAGTTTTCAAATGGATAAAATACGCCCGCAATGTTTATATGCTGCCACGAAGAAAGAACGGGCGGCAATGGGACAATGCTGTTCAACGATTGCGAAAAAACATAAGCCAATGCTGAAATGGAAGCCGTCTGTATGACAATGAAAAGCGACCAGCCAAAAATAAAAGCAAAAAAGCGGTTGTATATTTTTTGATAATAAACATATTCCCCTCCCGTATCGGCCAGCATGCTTGCAATTTCAGCATTGCTTAATGCACCAAACAAACTGATAATGCCCGCAAGCACCCAACAGATCAAAACCCAACCCGAAGAATGTAACTCGGCGGCCATCGGCGCTACTTTTTTATAAACGCCAGAACCGATGATGTTGCCAATTACAACCACGACCACCATTCCTAATCCCAATGAGCGATTGAGTTGCTGAGAATTATTCATGCGGTGAATTTAGTTGAATTGCGATTGTCTCTGGCTGCATTAGGTCAACACAGCACTTTGTAATGTTTATGAAAAATAAGCAAAAGATCGCGACGAAACACAAATATTACTCAAAGGCTTACCTTATCAACATCACATTTCCCTTTTTGAAAATGATCTTGCCTGTGTAATCAACCCCCTCCACCATGAATACAAAATTACCGGTGGATTGTGGTTGACCAGAAATGTTACCATCCCAGCCTTTCCCCATTTCACTTGTACTAAAAACAAGTTGCCCCCAGCGGTTATAAATCCTGAAAAAATTCATTTGTTTTATCCCCACGGGAATGGGTCGAAGAATATCATTGCGTCCATCCCCATTAGGAGTGAAGGCAGTGGGAACAAAAATATCAGGGCCAGTGGTAAAAACTTTTACAGTGATAGCATCTTCGCCGTAACACCCATTTGCATTCGTTGCACGCACAATATAGGTGATAGATCCATCTACTATCGCTGAATTCAATAAGGCAATTGGGTTTTGAATATTTGTAGCACTTAAACCGGTGGCAGGCGACCACATAAATTGATTGGCTGTGGGATCACTGACTGTCGCATGCAACTGAAGCGGCTGATTAGCTATCACGTTTGTATCATTGCCCGCAAACACAATTATGCGTGGCGACACGTTTACATGAAATGTATCCATCAATGCATTCGGACAACCAGCATTGTTAACCGTCAGCACATAATTTGTGGTAGCAGCGGGTGTGGCTGTTGCATGAATATTGAAAGGCAATGAACTGATAGTGCCATTACCCTGGTTGGTCAACGTGGTTCCATGACTCCATGTATATGAAGTACCGGTATTTATATTAGCATTCAACTGCGCAGACTTGCCATAGCAGATAGAAGCAGAATCAGGATCAATTGTTGCGCTCGGAAAAAGCACATTGAAGAAATGAATCGAAGCGACAGAACTGGTGTCAGCAGGACATACGCCGCTTTTTACAATAACCCTGTAATGCATGTCAGAGTTTATTCCGTTAATGCTATAAACCGAATCGGTTTTCGACGGGGAAAAATTAGTCCAGTTTGTACTGTCCTGCGATTGTTGCCAGTTAACAACAGCGCCGGTATTGCCTGTCAATGTAAAAATGCTGTTGGTGGTTTGTCCCAGGCAGACATTGGGATTGTTCGCATTTAAAATACCCCCGGCATTTTTTGGATCAACAGTTATTGTTGCGGCAGCGCTGGTATCAATGCTACAGGCCCTTCCATTTTGTACCAATGCCCTGTACATCGTTGTGCCGGTTAAGTTTTTTGCCGTGTAATTTGTGCCTGTGGAAGTAATCGTATTCCATTTAATTCCATCAGTGGAAGACAACCAGTTCAAAATATTTCCAACAGATCCGCTTACTCTGAGTATCGTGCTGTTTGTTCCGGTACAAACAGTGGCACTACTAAGCACCTGCCCTGAAACTGTAGGGGGTGTCACCTTCACCGTCATCGTGTCGTTCAAATTAGCACAACTATTTATTTCATTCACCGTGATGCTCCCGCCCGTCGTTCCCGGTGTTACATGAATTATAGCGGTGTTGCTTCCCGAATTTATGGTCCAACCGGAAGGCACTGTCCAATTATAACTAGCCCCTGCCAGTGCAGGTACAGAATAAACGGAGCTATTATTTGTGCAAGCTGTGGTATCACCACTTATCTCGAGGCCTGCACAGCTATTGCGAAGAGCAACATAAGCATATGCAAAATGAGCACCCGGCACACAATTATCCGCTTCAAATGTCAGGCTCACCTGCTGACCGCGATAAGGTGATAGATCAAACGTTACTTCTGTCCAACCTTTTGTCCATACATCACGCAATAACGTTCCAGTACCTTGTTGTCCGGAATGAGACAAAAACAAAACAGGGCAATTCGTAAAGCCATTTGCCAGCGCTGCAGCTGTATCCAATGTAGCCCCGGTAGAGCCACTTCCACTACCGGCATTATTAAATGTAGGAAGGTTATAATGCGGAGAAGCACAATCAATCACATTTCCATTGGCGGTTAAGGTGGCTTTGAACATGGGTTGTTCATTCGAGTTATGCGTGCCATTTTCCAAAACCATCGCATACGCATAGGTCATGGTATAGGGAACCACAGTTGATCCTCCCGGAACGTTGATGAGATAGGTAACTGACCTGGTAAAACCTCCGGGATTTTGTACAGCCGTATGAAGATCGTAAGAAGTGGCTGTGGAACCGATTTGTACTGAGTAATTATAAGAATAACCATTGATCACAAGAACAGTTGGAAACCCGCCATAGAGGTCATTGGTTGAAGCTGTAATAATTTTAATACCCGTATTTGCAATAGTATATTCCGGGATAATAGAAACGCCACTATTAGGGGCGGGATAACTTTGGCTTGGCCCATTGACGAGGCCCGTTTGAGCAGACCAAAAGGATAAATCACTGGTCGAAAAATTAATATTTGCAGGGCAAGATTGAATTTGAGTAAAAGTAGGAGAGAAAATAAATACAGTTATAATACACACCAACCCTCTCGTCAATATATAAGACATAAGCAACGGATTCGAATTATTCTTTTATAGAAAGCAAATTGTATCGGCCGTTTAAACTGTGCCGATAAAATAACGATTTGTGCCGGAGTATAGTATCTCTACCTTCATGGACGCCGGGTCTTTCAGACCCAACGGTGACATTTGGGCCAGGTGAAGACATCTGGATATGGATCGGCAATGACAAATAAATTCAATTATTTTTCTCTACAAACCCGTCTTGAGCAAGTACCGGTCGAGAATTAATATTTGCCGGGCAAGATGAAATTTGAAAAAACAGGAGAGAAAATAAATACAGTTAAAATGCACACGAATCCTCTCACCAATTTTATAGTCAGAGAAACAGAGTAGCTCAATACGAACGATCCCGAAAGGCTACTTCTACTTTTGCATGAGTTCATCTCTCATCTGCACTCGGGCCATACATACCCGGCACGGGCACGTCAAGCAGGCGAAGATAGACAGATAACTGTCCCCGGTGATGAATGAAATGACTAAAGCCCCAACTGCGAATGGCGATCATTTTGCGCAGCTCACGTCTCATCTGGTCACCATTCCTCACAATCCATGTTTTATCGAAGTCTTCATCATGCATCGACCCGAGATCTTCAATTGCTTTGTTCAGCTTACTTTGAAAAATATCCATCAATTCTTCTTTTGATTGAGCAATTTGCTTGCTAAAGCCTCGTACCGCAAAATCCCAATCATCAATGGTAATGATCCTGGATATCCAGTGTGGCACCTCGGCAACATGAGTGGCGAGTCTTCCAAGCGTGAAGGATTTTTCATGCGGCTTCCAGTCGGATTTTTCTAAAGGAACTCTTTCGAGCATTTTTTTAGTGAGACCGGATTCATATTTTAATTCATCGATCAATGCGTCTTTATAAGCCATAGTTTCTTATTTTAACTTCAGCGTTTATTTGTGGAATGTTTATGGGGCTCTATTCTCTTTTCAAGACCATGGGTCATTTCTTCAGGATGTTCTAATTTATGTACGGCATCTGTTTTCTTAAACATTCTCCAGATTTGTATCAGCGCAGTAATGGCAAAAATTCCACCAATCACCCAGCTAAGAGTCGCCTGGTTAGTATTTAATTTTGCCACGATGAGCTGTCCTCCAAAAATAAAAAAACAATTACCGACAAAGGTCCCGACCCCGATTCCCAGAATATAAGAATTATAATTATCTGCTCTTGGTAGCAACATCTTTTTGGTAAACAAGACAGTACTCCATCCAAACCAAAAAGGAATTTGCACCGGGTTTACGGCACACATAGTGGCTCCAAGAAAAAAACGCGGCAACGTGCTGCTGAGAATAATATTCTTGCCAGTCCTGGGATGAAGAGCGGCATGAAAACTTGAAGCCGCAAGAGCGATCACTATAAATAACGTTACCCATTCAAGGATCGTAAATATTTTTTTTTGTTTTCTTATCCAGTCAATCCCAATAAGCGAGATGCGTACATAAATCATTTCCACCAACAAGGAACCCAATGAGAATAAAATAGCCTGGGTGTAGCCATCAGTAATCGAGATCTGCATCGCGGCAACATTCAAGGTTCCTAATGGCAAGGAGCCGAGAAAGCTTATGAACATGCCCGTAAAAAAAATTCTTACCAAGGACTGCATCGGACAAATGTAAGTTCAAAAGGTTTCAAAAGTTACAAGGGTTCCAAAAGTTGACTAGTAACTCCTGAAACTTCTTAAACCTCTGAAATTTTTTAAACTTTTTGAACCTTTGAAACCTATTTTGCAAAAACGGAAAGGGAAACGGTAAGATCATCTGAAAGAGAAATGCTGTTTTTCCCAACGCCGAAATCACGACGATTTAATTTAAAGTTTCCCTCAAAAAGATAACCCCCGTTTTTAGCCGTGGCAGTAAAAGGGAATTTAATTTCTTTAGTGACTCCTTTGATCGTAATAGTCCCGAACAGGTAAAAGTAGCCATCGCTATTTGTTTTGGTGATCCTCGTCGATTTGAATGATAGTTTTGGATAAGCCGCAACGTCAAAATATTCGGCTTTGCGCAAATGATTGTCTCTCGCTTCAATGTCGGTATCAATGCTGTTCGCGTCAACACTTACATCAAAATCAGAAGCGGCAAGGTTAGCGGGATCAAATTTTATCGAGCCCGAAAGTCCCTTAAAATTACCACCCGTTGCGATACCAAAATTATTTATGCTAAAATGCACTTTCGATCCCTCATCAGTGGGAGTATAGGATTGGGAAAACAGGGCAAACGACAAAACGATAACAGAAAAACTCAGGAATATTCTTTTCATAAATCTTTTACCAGGCTTTATTTAATATACAAGAACGTCTTTTGGGTTTGAATGGTTGCTTTTACAAGTTTTAATAACATTATTCACTGAAAAATGTTAAGAACGTCCGTAATTTTTGTATTTGTTAACTTTTGCGTGTTGAATTTTTAATCAAATTCTTCGAGCATCTTGAAATGCCTTTTGGCTTGTTTGAGGAATTTTTGACCTCTTCTGAATGTCCAGTAAGGAGTGCCGTTTTTATGATTGTACCTGCTGATCTGGTAGAGGGCCTTCCAGTGTTTTAAAATCTCCAAATACGCTTTTCCCAATCGCATGCCCGCGTCATAGATATGGTTGGGCTCTGCGCCACAACCATTGAATTCAAGAATAGAAAAATTTTCCCCCTGTTTGAGATCTTCGATCGATTTACATTTGATATCATACCGGCCATAATAAAACTTATTGGTATAGTGACTAAGATCATCGAAGACCTTTAATAAACGGTCATCGATCTCTTTTTCGAGGTTGATGAACCTGGCGCCGCGATTGTGATTGCCCGCATAAGACAAATAAAAATGCTGGCCCTTCTCCAACACCCTGTCAAGCCTGTGTTCATGCCGATGCCTCATTTCCTCCAATCGATGTTTCGCTCTGGGATGTTCGAGTATAAGTTGCCACAACGTGCTCTTGCCGTCACCATATACCTCGAGCAATTCTTTCTGAATGAAACCACTGATGACACCTTTTTCTTGTGTGGGATGCCGATAATAAAATACGCTCACTTCGATGGGCAAATCAACCAGGTCCTGGACAATGTATTCGACAGGGATTCGGCTGTGGTATTTTTCTAATTGGTCCTCATTTTCGATTTTGCGGAATAGGATCCCTTTCATGCCAACATCAGGCTTTACAATGAAAGGATAATTAAAAGCCGCCTCGCAAATTCTTTTCTTGACTTCCTCAAAAGAAAGATCATGAAGGATGTAAATCGTTTTAGGGTGCGAATCGGGTGGAAGCTGTTCATACATTTCCCTTTTACTTTCACCTTCAAACCCTCCAAATGTGATAGTAGGATTAGACGAACTGAAAAACCAAAACGATCTCGAACGAAGACAGTACCAAAACCAAACGGGCCCGATAGGCGCATATAACGCGTAGAATGGCCACAGTTCCCAATTGAAGAGCCTCTTGAAAATTTTTTTTATGCTCATTGTGTATTGGCAAAAATAAACTATGAGCAGCTAGAATTGAAAACAGATTTCATTGTTCGTATTCATTCACACGTGCATTCTTTAATTGAGATTGTTTAGATTTGAAACAAATTTTGTCATGCACATACCTACAGTAGCGGAATTAGTCTCAAAGGGTGAATCTCCTGAAATTTTGTTCTGGGTGGGTTGTGCAGGAAGTTTTGATCAGCGGGCACAAAAAATTACAAAGGCATTTGCACTCATACTCTCAAAATGTGAAATTAGCTACGCTATTCTTGGAAAAGAAGAAATGTGCACGGGAGATCCGCCGCGAAGGGCGGGCAATGAATTTTTATTCCAGATGATGGCTTACCAGAACATCCAAACCTTAAATAATTACGGGATAAAAAAGATCGTTACGGCCTGTCCCCACTGTTTTAACATTATCAAAAATGAATACCCACCGTTGGGCGGAAATTATGAAGTGATTCACCACAGTTTGTTTCTGCAACAACTCATTGAGCAGGGGAAAATAAAATTGAAGGATAACTCTTCGCTGCCGGGAAAAAAGATCACCTATCATGACAGTTGTTATTTAGGTCGGGCAAATAATATTTATGAGGCGCCGCGAAAGATCATTGAAGCTCTAAATGCTGAATTGATCGAGATGAAGCGCTGTCGAAGCAATGGACTTTGTTGCGGAGCCGGTGGGGCACAAATGTTCAAAGAGGAAGAAAAAGGAACAACAAGAGTGAATTTTGAAAGAACCAATGAAGCAATTTCAACGGGAGCAGAGGTAATTGCCTCTGCCTGCCCTTTCTGCAATACTATGCTTACCGATGGAGTAAAAAATAAAGAAAAGGAGACCGAAGTGAAAGTGATGGACGTGGCGGAATTGGTTGCAGAATGGCTGGATCTTTAATGCCAATGACAAACGACAATTTTTTATTTAATTGACCGCAACATTATATTTAATTTTTCCCTGGCCTCTATTGCCTCCCATTTTTGAAAATGCTTCCATTCTTTTCTTGTGTAGATCTAACACACACTCCAATTAGCACCGGGTGGTTGGTTAGATTGTTCATTGATACATTTTGTATTCGTAATTTAGCGGCATGAATCTCGAATATAAATACCTTCTTGACGGTAATTTTCATCCCGATTCAAGAGTATGGGTCTATCAGTCAAGCCGAATATTTACCGTGAGTGAGGCCTTGCAGATCGAAGAAATGATGACTCAATTTATTCATGACTGGCATTCGCATGGGGTGCCCGTAAAAGGAGCGGCTCACTTGTTCTTCGGTCAATTTGCCGTTTTGATCGCCGACGAAACAGCAACCGGAGTGAGTGGCTGCAGTACTGATAGTTCAGTGAGGCTTATTAAAGAAATAGAAAAAAATTTTGGCGTCAACATGTTCGACAGAACAAATCTGGCGTTTGCCATGAAAGACAAATCTGATCACTATCGGATTCAACTGCTGCCAATGACCCAATTGCAATATGCAATTGATAACAGGTTTCTCTCGCCGGATACGCTTTATCTTAATAATATGGTTCAATCAAAGCAAGAGTTGGAAAATAATTGGATCATTCCAATAAAAGAGAGTTGGCTGGCAAAAAGAATTTCCTTTGCAAATTCTGTTTCGTAAATTAGTCACGATAGTCATCGGGATAAACGCGGCAGTAGCTCAGTTGGTAGAGCATTAGCTTCCCAAGCTAAGGGTCGAGGGTTCGAGCCCCTTTTGCCGCTCAACTTGCCGTCTTGCTCCTCTGTCGTCTGCAATCGTTCATGAGATAGGCGAGACGCCTTCCCGTCGAATTGTTGGGAAATCAAAGCCCCCAAAGGAAATGCGGTGAGCGCAAAGAATTTACGGCGAGACAAATTTTCAATCTGCGATCTCTGCGGCTACTCTGTGTTCTTTGCGTCCCATGAAAAATTTCTGTGGTAGACACCTTGCAAGCAATTAAGGCCTTAAACTTTCGCGTGATAGAAAATCGTCGACATCTTTAGTGCGAAGACGTCTCTTTTGAGGCTCAGCAAATTTTTAATTGGAAATCTTTTTATGCTCTAGTTTGAAGTACTTCCGTTATCACGCACACCAGCAACCTCTGCTTCAGCCTTGTTCCATCCTTTTTCGATAGCAAGGAGACGATCTGCCCTGCCAGGATGTGTTTTTGAAGCGTCAATATTGGCGATATAGTACATCGCCAACTGAGTTTGCTTAAGCGTGGCACCCATACGGCATAAAACAAAACCGGCAAACTGGTCTGCCTCCAATTCAATACCGGGGCGACTATTGATGTCAAGGAGAGTATGCCCGTCAAGATGATGGCCTACTTCATGAGCCAAAATAAAAATGCTGGCCCATTTATTCCTGGTCACCGTATTTACCTGGCTTATGAATTGGGGGTTGTATAAAATGTATCGTTCGTGGTGACGAATTTTTGCCTCTACATTTGGGACATGGGCTTCCTTAATCTTAAAATCAGACTCAAGTCCCATCGCACTCATGATGCTCGTCACAATTTTTTCCGCATCTGCAGACGAGGTAAAGAACGGCAAGTCTGTTGAGTTACTGGTAATGCTGATATCAGCCGGGTTGTCAATAACGGTCTTTTTGCTGGTAATGTTTTGAGACCAGGTCGTGGTAAACAGCAAGGTGAGGCTTACAAGGAGGATGGCGGGCTTTGTCATTCGATATTGATGGTGGTTTTA
>VBAQ01000292.1 GCA_005883765.1 Bacteroidota bacterium | reverse complement strand
GAATAAAAAATCTTAGTATGATAAAAAATTATTTAAAGGTCGCGTGGAGAAACCTGGTAAAGAATAAGGTTTTTTCTTTCATCAACATTTTCGGTCTCTCGGTTGGTTTGACCTGTTGCATGCTGATAACGGTTTATATCTACAATGAATTGAGCTATGACAAGTACCATAAAAACATCAACGGCTTATACCAATTGGCAACCACCTTTGTGAAAGACGGTAAGGAAGACAAAACGCCCAACACCCCGGCGCCTATGGCCGCCGCCATGAAGCAGGAATTTCCGGAAATAGGTGAGACGGCAAGGATCATGGCACTGTTTGCGGAAGACAAAACTCTCTTGCAATATAAAGATGGCGACGAGCAAAAATCGTTTTATGAGACAAAAGGCTTTATGGCCGATCCGTCGTTCTTCAAATTGTTTACGTATCATTTTGTTGAAGGCGATCCTGCCAGCGCTTTAAATAACCCTAACTCCATCGTCCTGAACGAAGAGATTGCCAGGAAGTTCTTTGGCCATCAGCCGGCATTGAATAAGGTGATCCACGTCAATAGCAACACGAATGGCGAATATGATTTCAAAGTAACCGGTGTTTACAGGCCGATGAATAAGCCTTCCCAGATCGAAGCAAGATTTTTCATTTCGATTGGGGGTGGTAATATGGAACAGTTCATCAAGCAACAGACTGACCTGGTGAGCAACAACATGTTCAATACTTTCTTTTTATTGAAGCCCGGGTCGGACGCAAAAAAACTTGAAGCAAAATTCCCTTCCTTCATTGATAAATATATGAGAGCAGGTTTGAAGGCGGCGGGGTTTGATAAGAAACAATTCCTGATACCGATGAAACAGCGGCACCTGTATCCCGGCATGAGTAACGACATTGTCGCTTCGGATACAGTTAGAGTAGCTTATTTGTACATTCTCGGTTCTATTGCCCTGTTCACGTTATTGATAGCCTGCATCAATTTTATGAATTTGTCCACGGCCCGGTCTTCCAAACGATCAGCAGAAGTGGGAGTTCGAAAAGTATTAGGAGCAGAAAAGCGATCGCTGATAAGGCAGTTTCTTGGCGAATCATTACTGATGAGCATGATTGCATTTGTGATAGCGCTCGCCATTACGCGTTTGCTGCTGCCGGTGTTCGCGCACGTGTCGGGAAAGAATCTAGCAATGGATTTGTCCCAACAAGGGCTGATCCTGGCAGGTTTCTTCGTACTGGCAATGTTAACCGGTTTGTTGGCAGGCAGCTATCCTGCGTTCTATCTTTCATCATTTAAACCGGTAAGAGTTTTAAAAGGCAGATTTACAAATTCCTTATCGGCCATCGCACTGCGAAAAGGATTGGTAGTATTCCAGTTTATGATTTCCGTGGTGCTGATCATCGCCTCAGTTGTTATCCTGAACCAGATGCATTTCTTACGGTCCACGGATCTTGGATTTGCGAAAGATCAGCAGGTAGTGATACCGCTCCGAAGCACGGTGGCAAAAAACATTTACACGTCACTTAAAAATGAAATAAAGAGTAACCAGCAGGTCGAAAATGTGGGAGCCACATTATATTATCCCGGTATAGTGAATCCCAGTGACATGGGCATGTATAAAGATGGTAAGACACAGAATGACGGAAAGGATGTTCATACCAATTGGGTTGATGAATCCCTTCTTCAGACACTCGGCATTAAACCGGTTGCAGGCCGATTGTTTTCAAAAGATTTTCCCTCTGACACCAGCTCGCGCATCATTTTGAATGAAGAGGCCGTGAAGCAAATAGGCTTCAGATCACCACAAGAAGCGGTGGGGGGCAAAGTAAAATTTGATTGGCGCGGTGAAACCTATTCATGGACCATCGTTGGCGTCGTAAAGGATTTTCATTTCCAGGATCTGCATGTTCCGATTGCCCCATACGCGTTCCAATTAAACAATCGACCTTTTTACAACTATTTGATCGTTCATGCGAAGACGGCTGATATTTCGTCGCTATTGAAATCCATTTCAGCAAGCTGGCATAAGCTGAATCCCAACGAACCGTTTGAATACAGTTTTATCGATGAAGACTTTCAAAAAAATTATGAAGCAGAAACACGTCTAACAGCGATAGTAGGTTACTTCACGGTGATCGCCATCCTCATTTCATGCCTGGGTCTGTTCGGCCTGGCAACGTTTAGTGCCGAACAACGTACAAAGGAAATTGGCGTTCGTAAAGTACTGGGTGCAAGTGTAACAGGTATTGTCGCGCTGCTATCTAAGGATTTTTTAAAACTTATAGCAATATCTATTTTGATTGCGTCACCAGTCGCCTGGTGGATAATGAATAAATGGCTGCGGGATTTTGCTTATCGAACTAACATAAGCTGGACGGTTTTTGTGATAACAACAGTCGTGGCATTGTTGATCGCATTGATCACGATAAGTTTCCAGGCGATAAGAGCGGCAATTGTTAACCCTGTTAAATCTTTACGAACTGAGTGAGTAAATCTGCCGGCCGGTAGGCAGGAATTTATTCCCGGCCCAAAACGTCGGGCGAAAAGTTTGAGAACAGAATGTAGAGAAAAATCTTAGCTACTAGCTAAAAAGTCAAAGCATTTTCAATGCTAAAAAATTATTTTAGAACGGCATGGAGAAATTTATGGAAGAACAAGACCTCTTCCGCGATCAATATTTTTGGACTAACCATTGGTTTAACCTGCTGCCTGTTAATCACCCTATACATCCAGCATGAACTCAGCTATGACAATTTTGAACTAAAAGGAAACAGGATTGCCCGTGTGATCATGGAATACCAGTTTGCCGGAAGTCCCGCGTCTACAAAAGGGAATTTTACCAGTGTAAGAGTCGCGCCAGTATTAGAACAAAATTTTCAGGAAGTAGAATCAGCCACCAAAATGGCGGAGTACGAACGAGTGGTCCACTACGAGGACAAGTTGATCAATGAGAAAAAATTCATGTATGCTGACTCAACGTTCTTTGACATTT
>VBAQ01000291.1 GCA_005883765.1 Bacteroidota bacterium | reverse complement strand
GCAATGAATTATACAAGGGGATCATAGATGATGAAGCCACCGCAGTGTTTAATGGAAAAATATTTGTTCAACGTGATGCACAAAAGACCAACGCATATCAATCCAATAAAAATATTCTGTTGTCTGAAAATGCCTCGGTGAACACCAAACCGCAGCTAGAAATATTTGCGGATGATGTAAAATGTTCTCACGGCTGCACGGTCGGACAACTGAATGAAGAAGGGATGTTTTACCTGAGATCGAGAGGACTCAGTGAAAAAATAGCCAGGTCCTTATTGGTACGTGCATTTGCAATAGATATTTTGGAACACATAAAACCTGAACCGATTCGGAATTATGTTGATCGACTGATCTCCGAACGTTTAGAATTTGAGCACTAATTGGTGTCATAAAAAATATGATAGAATCAGCGACGATACAAAACAAGTTGGATGTTTACAGCGTCCGGCAGCAGTTCCCGATCCTGAATCGGGAGGTGAAGGGCAAGCCGTTGGTGTATTTGGATAATGCGGCCACTTCTCAAAAACCGCAAGTGGTGATCGATGCATTGGTAAATTATTACACGGATTACAATGCCAACGTGCATCGGGGTATTCACACTTTAGCAGAGGAAGCGACAATGGCCTTCGAGCGTACAAGAGATGCGGTGCAGCAATTCATTAATGCTGAATCAAGAGAGCAAGTGATTTATACAAGAGGGACAACAGAGGGAATTAACCTTGTTTCTTATACCTGGGGCAGGCAAAATATAAAAGCGGGCGATGAAATTATTGTTTCTACGATCGAACATCACTCCAATATTGTTCCCTGGCAGATCTTGTGCGAGGAGAAAGGCGCGAAACTAAGAGTGATCCCCATCAATGATAAGGGCGAGCTACTCATGGAAGAGTTTGAAAAATTATTGAATCCAAAAACAAAACTGGTTTCTATTGTTCATGCATCGAATGCGTTGGGGACAATTAACCCAGTGAAAAAAATCATTGATGCAGCACATAAAGTAGGCGCTCTTGTTCTGATCGATGGTGCCCAATCAACCGTACATCTCGATATCGATGTACAGGAAATGGATTGCGATTTTTTTGTTTTCTCTTCTCATAAACTGTACGGACCAACTGGTATTGGAATATTGTATGGTAAAAAGGATTTATTGGACGCCATGCCTCCTTTCCAGGGCGGTGGGGAAATGATCAAGGAAGTAACCTTTGAAAAAACAACTTACAATGATCTGCCTTACAAATTCGAAGCGGGCACACCCAATATAGCCGACACCATTGCGCTCAAGGCAGCTCTAGATTTTGTAAATGAGATCGGAAAGGAAAAAATAAGAAGACATGAAGAAGAATTGCTGGCTTATGCAACGGTGCAATTAGGACAAATTCCGGGTCTAAGGATCATCGGAAGGGCAAAGGAAAAAGTGAGTGTGATCTCATTTGTTGTTGATAGCCTACATCCGCAGGATATCGGAATATTATTGGACAACAGGGGTATTGCTGTAAGAACAGGCCATCACTGTGCAGAACCTTGCATGCGATTCTTCGAAATTCCGGGTACAGTCAGGGCAAGTTTTGCGATGTACAATACAAAAGAAGAAATTGATGAATTAGTGAATGGTTTACAGAAGGCAATAAAGATGTTATCGTGAATTGTGAATTGTCAATTATGAATTGTCAATTGTTTTTCAAGAGAATCCCCGTAGGCCCTGCCGGACGGTGGGTTCAACATGGGTAGCCTCCAATGAAATCGGAGGGGAAAGAATGAGGTCGTGAAAGAATCCCGTAGGGATTCACTATAGGTAGCCCCTGATGAAATCGGGGGAGCACACGGGTACCGGAAAATAGAACCCCGTAGGGGTTCAATGTCAAAGATGATTAGAATTCGGAACCTTTAAGTGTGCGACGCAACAGGCGATGAATTGAACTACTAATGCTGGTAACATAAAATGAGCGATCACAAAACCATATCAGAAATAGAAGGTGAAATAGTCGAAGAGTTCTCATTGTTCGACAGTTGGGATGATAAGTATGAATACATCATTGACCTTGGGAAAAAATTGCCGCCGCTGGATCAAAAATTTAAGATCGACGAGAACAGAGTGAGGGGCTGCCAATCGACAGTGTACTTGGTTGCAGACTACAGGGACGGAAGAGTTTTTTATAAGGCAGAGAGCGACGCGGTGATCGTGAAGGGATTGATCAGTATGCTGATCAGGGTGCTGTCGGGACAAAAACCAGATGATATAGTGAATGCACCGCTAAACTTTATCAGGGAAATTGGAATGATGACACATTTGGCGCAGACGCGGTCAAATGGATTGTTGGCCATGGTAAAGCAAATGAAGAATTATGGTCTTGCATTTAAGGTAAAAGATTCGTTCGTGAATCAATAATTATTAATTACTAGTTACTAATTATGATGGAGGAAGGTCAAGTAAAAGAGAAAGTGAGAGAGGTCTTACAAACCATTTACGATCCGGAGATTCCAGTAAATATTTATGACCTGGGATTGATCTACGAAGTAAATATTTTACCGATAAACAATGTGCAGGTCGTAATGACATTAACGGCGCCGAGTTGCCCCGCCGCGCAAACGCTGCCGGTTGAAGTAGATCAGAAATTGCGGGAGATCGAGGGAGTGAACGATGTGCATGTGGCTGTTACCTGGAACCCGCCGTGGGACAAGAGCATGATGAGTGAAGCAGCACAATTAGAATTAGGATTTTTATAAATAAAAAAATAAATCACAAAAGACAATCCCGATAATTATTGGGAACAAATTCCAAGGTGATCAAGTTTTGGGATTTGAAATTTTGGATCTTGAAAATTTAAACCAATTATGGCACAGATCAGTTTAAAAAGTTTAATGAACAATGACGCACCTACCTATCCACAGGAGGTGGCTCAACCTTTCAGAGATGAATTAGTTGGTGTAGGTTTTAAAGAATTTCTTACACCCGAAGACGTAGACGCCGCAGTGAGCAGGCAGGACGACAAAACCGTTCTGGTGATGCTGAATTCTGTTTGCGGTTGCGCCGCAAGAAGTGCAAGACCAGGAACGATCCTGTCAATGCTGAATGAGGTGGCTCCCGATGAGTACACAACCGTATTTGCCGGAATGGAGAAACAGGCGGTCAATCACTTCAGAGAAAAATATTTGCCGGGTCTGACACCTTCTTCCCCCAAGATCGCGTTATTCAAAAATGGCGAGGTCGTCTTTATTTTACAACGCTACCAGATCGAAGGAAGGAACGCCGTTGAGATCGCAAAGGAGTTGACAACGGCCTATGAAAATTTTTGCAGCAAGAAAAATTCACCGGAAGATACGGAAAGAGTGAAAGATTATATTGAAAC
>VBAQ01000290.1 GCA_005883765.1 Bacteroidota bacterium | reverse complement strand
AACATAGAGGTTGCCATCCACATCACAACGCATGCCATCCATTCCGAAATCAGGAAACGAAATCAGCAATCTCTTGTTACTAATTGCGCCACTGGCTGACAGATCATACGCCCACACCTTACGTTGCACAGATTCGTTTACATACAATATTTTTTCATCAGGGCTTACTTCTATTCCATTAGTGGTACCCATACTGTCCTCCAGCAAAGTCGTTGTGCCATTAGTGTTAATACGCCAGATGCGGCCCGTGCCCGCTTTCCAGTTTGGATCACTGGCATACAAACGGTCTTTGCTGTCTATGGCAATATCATTCGGCTGATTCATCATGGAATCATGTGCATACACGCTGATTTGCTTGCTCACCATGTCCACTTTGAGAATATTATGATTCGCATAATCAGCAATAAGCATTTCTCCTTTACTGTTAAAGCGAATACCGTTGCCGATGCTTCCATTTGTCAACTCTATAAATATGCTTGCGTAACCCGTTGGCGTTATTTTTCCGATGGTTCCTTCTTTTGAATAGTTAACTGCATACAAATTGCCATCATTATCAACAGCCGGACCCTCGGCCCCGGAAGTAAAGCTATTCAGTCTTGTGAGACCAGAGGACTCATACAATTGTCGTGAACCAGTTGTTTGTTTTGTTGTATTGCATGCAATCGCAACAACTAGTATTATAAAATTGCAGATCGAAAAGTTCTTTGTCATTTTCATTTAAGTATAAGTGTTTGTGCACTGGGGCTTCAGCATTACAAACTCACTTTTTGCTTTTCACATAAATTGGGTTTGCAATGCCATTCAGATCATATACAATCTTGCCGTCTTTGATGGTCATTTCGCATTCAAACTTTCGTTTGCCATCTACTTTGTAACCGGTCTTATCATAAAAACCAAAATTGCCCTCGCGTAAATTCAAGACGGCCACATCAGCTATGGCACCAACAGAAAGATTGCCTAATTCCTCATGTTTGATCACTTGTGCCGGCGCCCATGTGCTTGCCTTGATAACTTCATTCAATGGCATGCCCATGAACAAAAATTTTGACATAACGTCAATTTCGCTTTTCATAGATGTGTTCATGCTGCCGGTATGCAAATCAGTGCTGATGGTTTTTGGAAAAAAGCCTTGTTTGATTGCAGGAATAGCCTGCGTGAAATTGAAACTGGCACCTCCGTAGCCAACATCGAACACAATTCCTTTTTTAATGGCATCCCAGATAAACGGTTTTACTTTGTTTGTTACCGTATCGACCACTGTCTCCCTTACGTTACCTTCCAGCAGTGCATAAGTATGCGTATAAATATCGCCGGGACGAAGATGTTTCAAATACAGTTCTTCAATGGAAAGAGGTGGGGTACTACCACCAAAGTCAATCATAACGGGCATGCCAGCAAGTTTACCTGCCTCCACTGCACGGTCAACGGGTGTCCACTCAGCCCCTGAAAAATGAGCTACTTTAAAACCGACCACATAATCTTTGTATTGCTTCGCAACAAGGGAGCTCAACTTTGCATCCATGTCATTAACATTCTGTTCATAGGCACCCCCACGCATGCCTTCACCCACAATATTCAAAAATGACAACACTCTTGTTTGCGAATTATCAATGATATTCTTTTTAAATGTTGGAAAAGATTTCCAGCCGGCACCTCCGGCATCAACCACAGTAGTAACACCTACCCGGAAAGTAAACCCATCCGGAACAACAGCTACCATACCATTGCTCAGATAATGATCAGGTTCTGTACCAAAGAAAACATGTGCATGCAAATCAATTAGACCCGGCGTAACATACATGCCCTTTGCATCCACCACCTGTGTTGCAAGTTTCGCATCAATACCATTAGCCAGTTTCATGATTTTTCCAGCATTGATGGCAACGTCCATTACCGCATCGATGTTATTCTTTGGGTCAATAACATGACCGCCTTTAATAACAATATCATAAGACTGGGCAAAAAGAATGGTTCCCAGGAAACTTAACAAAACAAGCAGCAAACTGTGAATTTTTTTCATGACTTATTTTTTGCGACAACATTTTGTGGCTGTGTAATAAATTGAGTTGCTTTATGCCGATGCGAGTAAAAGTTCTTCTTTTATTCTTGCAGCAACAATTCTTTCCTGTCCTGGTTTCAGCATAAATACCGTAAGCCTGATGCTGTTTTCTTTTTCCCATGAAACTACTTCTATCGAAGGTGATCCTTTACGCAGTTTTTCTGCAAAAGCATCCCGCGGTATTTTCACTTTCGAGCTATCCCAGGATATTTCCAGCGACGGTGTATGATTGGCTACAGGTGGTACGATGATTTCTGTTGAAACACCGGTTATATTCTTTACAGCATTATTGATGAATTCAATCCGGTTTTCCCACATCTTCCATTCTTTGTTGTGGTCCTTCTTCACGTAAATGTCCAGTGCCACATACATGCCAATGATCTCCTCTTTATTCACTTTCATGCCTCGACCAATATTACCACCATGCGGTGGGCCATTCAATCTTGCTGCCGCAATCAAATCTTTTTTCCCCATCAGTATGCCTGTGCTTTGAGGGCCGCAAATAGCTTTGCCGCCTGAAATACAAACAAGGTCAAAACCCATGTCATTATATTTCCAGAGATTTTCCACCGGCGGCACATCAGCTGCTACATCGATCATTGTTGGCAAACTGTGTTTTTTGGCAATGGCCAACCATTCTTCATGTTTTATTTTGCCTGCAGGTGCTTCCCTGTTCAAAAACCACATCATCGCTGTCTTTTCATTAATTGCATTTTCTGCTTCCTGGCTTGTTTCAACGGGGATCAGTGTAACCCCTGCATTTGTGAGCGCATGTTCATAGCCATTCATATGACTTTTCTGAACAATCACTTCAGATTTCATATCTGTATTTTGCAGAAATGGAAGTTGTGCAATTCTTTTGGAGTCTGTGCCTGAAAGCACACCTGCCATTCCCAATAC
>VBAQ01000083.1 GCA_005883765.1 Bacteroidota bacterium | reverse complement strand
GACAACCAGGACCGTTGTCGCCATTTTTGAAGGAAGTGGCCACCATCCGAATTTTTCTATAAACAATTTCAAAAAAAGATAGTTGAGAAATATGCAGCCAATCACAACTGCTATGTACCTGCTTCCCTGCACTCTTTTCTTTGTAGACTTCGCATCAGGGAAAACGACATACCTCATTAAAAGAAATCCTGTGAACAAGGTTACGGGAAAAGTGATCATCATAGCAGCGATGTACGGGCTAATGGCGATACTGCCCAGGTGAATGATCGACTTTCGAAGAATGTAATTGTAAGTAAACGAATAAAGCAAAATATCAAACAGGCTGTTGCTTCCACCGCAGGCAGCATATCGAAAAGTCTGCAGGTCCACCAGCTTGCTGAAAGGAGGATAAAAGGAATCAATAGTTGAAATGATAAAATCTCTTACAGAACGAAAGTGTTTTTGCATGCATTGCAAAATAACACAAAGAAATCGCAAATTTCAAATGGCAACCATCAAATAAATCTTAAATCAAATTATAGGTAAATTCGCAGCTTAACCAGACTGGACATGAGTATAGTAATGCAGATAAAACCGCTTGTAGTCAAGGCTCTGAAAGAATTATACAATTTTGATATCGAAGAAGCAGACCTCACTATTAATACCACAAAACCTGAATTTGAAGGTGATTATACAATTGTATTATTTTCATTTATCAAATCATTAAAAAGATCGCCTGAACAAATTGGCAAAGAGCTGGGCGATCATCTTACATCGCAGCATGCTACTATTTTCCATGCATACAATGTGATCAAAGGATTCTTGAATCTGGTTATTTCAAACGATTACTGGATAAATTTTCTCCGAACAAATTTTCTTGCGACGCAATTTGGAGTTAAACCTTCCAACGGAATCACAGTGATTGTTGAATATTCGTCACCCAATACAAATAAGCCCCTTCATCTTGGCCATCTCAGAAATAATTTCTTAGGCTGGAGTGTCGCTGAGATTCTGAAGTCAAACGGGTATGAAGTATTTAAAACCTGCGTGGTAAATGACAGGGGAATTCATATCTGTAAAAGTATGATCGCGTGGCAGTTTTTTGCCAATGGGCAGACTCCGGAAAGCACAAATACAAAAGGTGATCATTTTGTTGGAAATTACTATGTAAAATTTGACCAGGAATATAAGCAACAGGTAAATGATCTCCTGGCAAAGGGTCTAGGGAAAGAGGAAGCTGAGCGGGAGGCACCCATCATGAAGGCAACTCAACAAATGCTTTTAGATTGGGAGGCCGGAAAGCCTGAAGTCATTGCGCTCTGGAAAAAAATGAATCAGTGGGTGTATGAAGGTTTTGATGTAACGTACCAAACAATAGGAAGCGATTTTGATAAAACATACTATGAAAGCGATACCTACATCAAGGGAAAAAAATTCGTTGAAGAAGGATTAAACAAGAAAGTTTTTTTTAAGAAAGAGGATGGAAGCACATGGATAGACCTGACCGAGGATGGTCTTGATGAGAAATTAGTGTTGAGAAAGGATGGTACGTCAGTTTATATCACCCAGGACCTGGGACTGGCAGATGAGAAATACAAAGATTTTCAGTACAAAGAAAGCATTTACATAGTGGGCGACGAGCAGAACTATCACATGAAGGTGCTCAAGCTGATCCTTAAAAAATTAGAAAAACCCTATGCAGATGGAATTTATCACTTGAGCTACGGAATGGTCGACCTGCCCACAGGCAGAATGAAAAGCCGTGAGGGCACGGTAGTGGATGCTGATGACCTGGTTGACGAAATGGTTGGCATCGCGGCGAAACATACCGAAGAACTGGGCAAGGTGGCTGGTTTTACGGAAGCCGAGCTGCAGGATTTGTATGACACGATCGGGTTGGGCGCACTAAAATTTTTTCTATTGAGAGTTGACCCAAAAAAAAGAATAGTATTCAACCCGGAAGAGTCGATAGATTTTCATGGCTTCACCGGTCCCTTTGTTCAATACAGCCACGCAAGAATAAAATCCATTCTAAGGAAAGAAAAGGCGGAGCCGACATATAAACTGCAATCCACCGGACTCTTAGCGGCAGAAAGAGAGCTTATCATTTTACTGGAACAATATCCAACCATATTAGAGCAAGCTGCGCAAGAACATAATCCTTCAGTAATTGCCATTTATATTTTTACAGTTGCAAAAACTTACAATACATTTTACGCCGAACATTCGGTGATGAATGCAGAGTCAGCGGATAAGAAGCAACTGCGTCTTCAACTTTCCGAAATGACAGCCAACATCATTGCTTCGGCCATGCATTTATTGGGAATTAAAGTGCCAGAGAGAATGTAGGTCAAAGGTGGCAATGGGCAATTGGCAATGGGCAATTGGCAATTGGCAAAAGGCAAAAAAAACCCAATTCTCCAGGAATTTTTCAAATGCGAGGGCTGTGGCGAGATGGCCTTCCCCGTTGGGGAAGGTCGGGATGGGGCTTTTAAAAGCCTGACATTTCTTTTTTCTGCTTGTACATGGCCAGGCTTGGATCCATTTCAATCGCTTTATCGCAGAGTTGCTGTCCCTTTCCTTTCTCACCCTTTTTCAGATAGCACATACCGATCATATACAGGGCAGAAGCATTTGTCTTATCGAAGCCTAAAATTGTGTCCCAGTAATTCATGGCATCATCATACTTTTTGTGGTCATAGTAAGCTAGGGCAACCATGTCCAAAAGATTGGCGTCGCTCGGACGCTTTTTTATGAGGTCGGTCAAAATAACAATTCCCGAATCAAAATTTCCGGCGTCTATATACGCAATGCCGAGGTTCTGCATATAGCCATTATCTTTTGGATAACCTTTCTCACCCGCCTCGAGAATATATTTCAACGCATTCTTATTATCGTTTTGTGCATAACAGATCAAGCCAAGCTCATAGATCCAGCCGTATTTCGTACCGTCAAGTTGGACAGCTTTCTGATAGAAAGGAATAGCCAGTTTATAATTGAGCATGTCAGCGTAACTACGGCCGATCATATAGGGTATCTCTGCATTCTGAGGTTCATCTTTGGCAGCTTCATTTAGATATTTTAGAGCATCACCATAGTTCTCGCGGTCATAATTTATTTTGCCCAGGTAGAAATTCACTTTCTCTGAAGGATCAGCTTTTTTCAAATTATTGGCGTAAACTATGGCATCATCGTAAGCCTTTAAGTTAAATGAAAGCTGAAGCAATTGTTTATAGTTTGCTGCTGAAGTTTCTCCAAGACGTACAAGTCTCTTGTATGTTTCTTTGGCCTGGTAGTATTTTCTCAGGTCCATATAGGCGGATGCCATTTCAGCCAATAGCGGTTTGTTCGTGCTATCATACCGGAAGGCTTTTTCAAAATTCTTCAGGCTTTCCATGCGACGGCCTTTCTGTTTTTCATCAAGACCCTTTTGAAGAAAATAACTGGCGCTGTCGGTTTGAGCAAATAAAACGGAGCAGACAAATAGGAAAAGTGCGGTGAGGTTGAGACGCTTCATAGGGATTGTTTTATGATTTTAGGGTTTTTCATCGATCAGATCTTAGGATTAAACTTCTTTTCGTTTCCGAAAGATTCCAAAATAGTAAATCTTCAAAAGATTCGCAACTGAATGGACAAAAAATGCCAAATTTCTTACTGCTGGCGATCTCCAATCAGAACTATTAATGAATTAACGCCCGGTCAGGCCTTGTATTTTGTGGTCGGCTCAGGTGTTTAAAATGCACGAGTTAAAGGTTTTCCCGTAGATCCTGGCTCAGGTCTTGCGGCCCCGGGATATTCTAATGTCGGTTTAATTTCATTTGATGACGAGGGCACCCAAAGGTGGCAAGTTTAAAAGAAGCTTATAGAGTTTTTGTTCTTCGTCTATCAATTCAGACCGGACCGTGGGATTGTACACGTCCCCACTCCCCCAATATTTTTTATCATCACTGTTGAAAATCTCCTTTGTAAACTGTTTACTGCTGACGTATACTTCCCAGTCATTTCTCACTACAGGCGTTAGATTCAAAATGATCAAAAGATCATCCTCACTATTCTTTCCTTTCCTTCTGTACGATAGCACGGTCTCAGCTCGATGGTTAAGGTCAACCCATTCAAAGCCGTAAATGCTGAACTGGTTCTCGTAAAGAGCCGGTTCGTTTTGCAGTAATTTATTCAAGTCAGTTAGGCAATCTTTTAATTTGTGATGAGCATCATATTGCAGCAAGTGCCAGTCAAGTTCCGATTTGTAATTCCATTCGGTGGTTTGTCCAAACTCATCACCCATGAACAAAAGTTTTGCTCCGGGGTGCGTCCACATATACGAATACATGAGGCGCAGGTTGGCAAACTTTCTCCATTCATCACCGGGCATTTTATAAAGCATGGGGCTTTTGCCATGGACCACTTCATCATGGCTGAAAGGAAGCATAAAGTTCTCGTCATAGTAATACATCATGCTGAAAGAAAATTTATCCTGGTGAAACTGGCGGAAATAAGGGTCCATTTTAAAATAATCAAGAGTATCATGCATCCAGCCCATCATCCATTTCATACCAAATCCCAAACCCTCTTGCCATGTTGGTCTTGAAACACCGGGCCAGTCCGTGGCTTCCTCCGCAATAGTTTGTACATCCGGAAAGTCTCTAAAAATCGTTTCGTTCAGATCTTTAATAAAAGCCATTGCTTCCAGGTTGCCTTCACCACCATACTCATTCGGCTCCCATTGGCCATGCTTACGACTGTAATTTAATTTCAGCATGGATGAAACCGCATCTACACGAATGCCATCGATATGAAATTTATCAAACCAGTATCTTGCGCTGCTAATAAGAAAAGATTTTACTTCCCCTCTCTTATAATTGAAAACATAACTGTTCCAATCCGGGTGGAATCCCTTGCGCATATCAGCATACTCATAAGTGTGTGTGCCATCGAACATAAACAGGCCATGCGCATCATAAGGAAAATGCGAAGGTACCCAGTCCAGTATCACACCAATCCCTTCCTGGTGAAATGCATCTATTAATCTCATCATTCCCTGCGGATCACCAAACCTGGAGGTTGCGGCAAAAAAACCGGTGCATTGATAGCCCCAGCTTCCATCGAAAGGATGTTCCATCACGGGCATGAATTCTACGTGAGTAAAGCCCATTTCTTTTACATAGGGAACCAATCGTTCCCTGATCTGGTCATAAGAATTGTATGCTTCTTCATTGTTCCTGTCCGGTCGCATCCAACTGGCCAGGTGAACTTCATACACGCTCCACGGCGCCTCAAGGGAGTTGTGCGTTTTTCTTTTGCTCATCCATTCATCATCCTTCCATTCATAGTATAGGTCCCACGTAATGGATGCTGTCAGCGGACGTTTCTCCCAGAAATTTGCAAAGGGATCGCCCTTATCCTGGGCTTTATTTGCATAACCGACTATGTAATATTTATATGACTCGCCCAAATTAAAATCGGGGATGAAGCCCTCCCAGATCCCGCTTTTGTCCCAACGCGGATACAATTCGTGCTCATGGTTTTGCCAGTGATTAAAATTTCCAATGACTGAAACCGACGTTGCATTCGGCGCCCACACGCAGAAATACATTCCCCACACGTCATTGACCTTTCGTGAATGAGAGCCAAACTTCTCATAGAGGCGATAGTTAGTCCCAGCCTGGTAATTTGTTACGTCGTCATCAGTGAGGAGGGAATAATTCCAAACCGGCTTGGTGGTGTCAACAAAATGCTCGTCTTCGTAAGATTTTTGCACACCCTTGTCGGACCGCTCATCTTTTTTTTTCTCTTCATTTACGATTTGGTTCGTATGTTGCATTTCGTTTTGTTGTTGTTGAGGGCTCGTTATGGAATTTTGCTTTGATTGAGTCATAGTTTGATATTATTCAACTCGTTTAACCTAAAATTAAGAGACCAGTTTTTTGATTCCAGCGGAATCTAAAGAAATTGCAGCCATATTATAACGCCTGCGCGTTATGTTCAAAACCAACTAACCATTAACCATGAGAAAATTTGTCGCTGGCTTTGTTTTCCTCCTGGCTGCAGTTATTACTTCACATTCGCAAACAGCCTCTATTAAAGGTACGGTGACTGACACAGTTGAAAAGAAAAATCTTTCCCATGCTGTTGTAGCTGTACTAAGAAAATCAGATTCTGTCCTGGTAAGATTCGCACGCACTGATAAAGAAGGAAATTTTATTTTAAAAAATGTTTCACCAGGGAAAATGATCCTGCAGGTAACACACCCAAATTTTGCTGATTACGTAGATGAGATAACACTTACTTCGGGTAGTGAGATCGATCTCTCAAAAATTGACCTGACCCCAAAAAGTAAAATATTAGAAGAGGTAATGGTAAAGCAAAATGTAGCGATCAGGTTAAAAGGCGATACCATCGAATACAAGGCTGATAGTTTCAGGGTGGAAGAAGGAGCCACTGTAAAAGATCTTTTGCGAAAGCTACCGGGCCTGCAGGTAGATAAAAATGGCCAGATAACCGCACAGGGTCAGAAAGTAGAAAAGGTTTTAGTTGACGGCGAAGAATTTTTTAGTGACGATCCTGCGGTTGTAATAGAAAATCTTCGTGCAGATGCCGTTGATAAAGTTCAATCGTATGATAAAAAAAGTGACCAGGCCGAATTTACCGGAGTTGATGATGGCAGCCGGTCAAAAACGCTTAACCTTGTTTTAAAAGATGACAAAAAGAAAGGCTACCTAGGAAAAGTGGTAATCGGGGGAGGCACTGATCAACGATATTCGAACCAGGCGATGCTCAATTATTTTAAGGGGAAAAAGAAAATATCAGTGTATGGCATCGTTTCCAATACGGGTACTACAGGTCTTGGCTGGGAAGACCGTAATAAGTTTGGGGAAGGAAATGATTTTGGTGACGCAGAAGTTGAAATGGGTGCAGGCTTTATTATGATCAATTCTGAAGGTGACCAGGACTTCAGCGATTGGCAAAATAATTATTATGAAGAAGGTATTCCCCGCACTATTAAAGCCGGAACACATTTTTCAAATAAATGGAACCAGGATAAGCAAAATTTAAACGGCAACTATAGTTTAAAAAACATGAACATAGATGCGGTAGGAAATAGTCTTACAAAATATATTCTCCCGGATTCGGCATATTACTCAAAGGAAAACCATAACAGCCATACACGACAAACACAGCAATTGTTGAGTGGTATTTACGACTTAAAATTTGATTCGTTATCGTCTTTACGCGTAAAAATAAATGGTAAGCTGGAAAATAATAACAATACAACTTTCACAAATACTGAAACAGATAATGAAGATTTGCAGGCTGTAAATAAAAACCATCGAGAAAATAACTCAGAAAGCGATGCGCAAACTTTTCTTGCCACCGCTTTATATCGCCAAAAATTTAAAAAGAAAGGACGAACTTTTTCTTTATCTGCCTCTCAAAAATATTATGACAAAAACTCAAAAGGTTTCTTGAATTCAGAAACAGATTATTTTAACAATAATGGAACCATTTATAACAGGGACACCATAGATCAATATAAAAAGGCCATTACAAAAACTCTTACCAGCACGGCCAAACTTGTTTACACAGAACCAGCAGGAAAAAGGGCGTTGCTGGAATTTAATTATACATTCAATCGTATCGGCAGCAATTCAGATAGAAAAAGTTTTGACAAACTAAATGGCAAATATGAATTGTTAAATAATCTTTATAGCATTAAATATGGATTGGAATATTTTTCTAATAGTGCAGGCATAAAATATCAGTACACAGGAAAAAAATTGATCACCAGCATCGGAACCAATATCGGCATTTCAAATATGGCACAAAAGGACTCTTCAGGCAGTCGAGTCCGAAATTATCATTATACAAACTTTTTCCCTACAGCAAGGATCAATTACAAATTTGCTGCTCAACGAAACCTCAATATCAGTTATTCCGGAAGTCCCAGGCCACCAAGCATAGACCAAATTCAGCCCATCTTTGAAAACACAAATCCTCTTTTTGTAATAGTAGGGAATCCGGGGTTGAAACAATCCTTCAATCATAATATTTCATTATTTTTTAGTGATTTTAAAATGCTAACCAATAGAAGTATCTGGATCAATGGTTCCTTTAATCCTGTTCAAAATGCTATTGTCACCAGCCAGGTAACTGATGCCGAAGGAAAAACCAAACAACAGTATATAAATACCAAGGGAAATTATAATTACTATCTCTACTCATCATACGGCCTTAAAATAAAAAAGCTTGACACATATTTTAATTTCAACCTTAATACGAATGGAAATCACAGCACAAATTTTGTAAACACTGTAAAGAATGTCAACAATCAAAACACAATTGGATTTGGTATAAATGCAGGACAGTACAAGGAAAACAAGTACAATTACAATATTAACCTGAGCCTAAACAATAATCACCAGACATCAAGTATCAGTAAGCGATCAAATAATTTCTGGAACCAGGAACATAATGCTGAAGTAAATGTTCATATCACAAAAAAGTTTATCGTTGGTAGTGATGTAAATTTTTACCACCGCCAAAAAACGGATGCTTTTGACAAAAACAATGACATTACTGTTTGGGATGCAAATATTGTTTACAAGATTTTCAAAAAAAACAATGGAGAAATAAAATTACAGGCCAATGATCTTTTGAAACAAAGAAGAGGCTACGACCGTTCATTTAGTTCCAATACTTTTTATGAAAGAAATTATAACATGCTGGGCAGATATGCATTGCTGTCTTTCACATGGAATTTCAATAAAAATCCTGGTACAACAAAATAGTGTATGAAACAAATATTATTTTTCCTCGGCATCATATTGGCAACAATAGGTGTAAGATCACAAACGATATTTATTAGTAAGGGAAAAATCGAATTTGAGCGAAAGACAAATACTCATCGGTTGTATTTTTCAGGAGACGAAAGTTCTTTTTGGGAAGAATTCAAAAAATTGATCCCACAGTTTAAAACAGATTATTTCAATCTTTTTTTTAACGAAGACAGGTCGATATATAAAATTGGCAAGGAAAGTAATGAGGCAAAAACCGGTTTTTTTGAAAGTCCCGCAAATGAAAATACGGTTTTCAAAGATCTTACTCAACAAAAAAGCATAAGTCAAAAACAAGTTTTTGAGAGTCAGTTTCTCATCTCAGATTCATTAAAAAGATCAGAATGGAAATTATTGCCAGAAACCAGGACTATAGCAGGTTTTGAATGTCACAAGGCATTGACAAAAATCTGCGATTCAGTCGTTGTTGTTGCTTTTTATACCGATGAAATTATTCCTTCAGATGGCCCTGAATCGTTCGGAGGACTTCCTGGAATGATACTTGAAATTGCCATTCCAAGATTATACACAACATGGACAGCTACAAAACTCGAGGGAGTAACAGAGATTGAAGAAAAATCAATAGCCCCTCCATTAAAAGGGAAAAAAGCAACCCAAAAAGAAATGGCGGCGAAAGTGAATGACGGGATCAAAGACTGGGGAGAAAAATATCGTGACCGGGCTCTCTGGTTCGTAACCCTATGATTTTATTTTCGCAATTCCATCACCAATAAATATTTCCCTCCAACACTAAGGGTTGATCCAAAATCGAACGTGACTCCTGTTGCTACGTCAAAAGCTTTTGTAAATCCATTCATCCTTTCATTAAATCGCGAAAGATCAACGGTGGAAGAATGATCATTTGTATTCATTACACACATCACTGTTTGTTTGTCGTCGTAGCGAAAATAAACATACACTCCATCAACGGGAACATACTGCATCATTTTGCCCGACGTGATCGCGGAAGAATTTTTTCGAAAGTTTGCAAACCTCTTTATGTACTCAAAAATATTTTCTTCTTTCCCTGTTCTGCCCTCCTTCGTGAATTTGTTTACCGGGTCTCCAGGCCAACCGCCTTTAAAATCTAGCCTCACATTTCCGTCGGGATTGGTGAATCCTGTCATTAGGATTTCATCACCATAATATAATTCAGGAATGCCGCGAAACGTAGACAACCACGCCAATCCCATTTTGTATTTGGCAGTGTCTTCTCCTACGACAGAATAAAAACGGGGAAGATCATGATTGTCTAAAAAAATCACTTCACGCATGGGATCTTTATAAACAAAATCCTGCGCCGCTGTTGTGTACAATTTATTTACTCCTTCTGTCCATCCGAACTTGTCATTGATAGCCGGCTGAATACCATAAAACAAACATTGAAAATCTGTTGTTGCCTGGAGATTACTCTTAAAGGAAATATTGTAATTGTTTTCGCAGAAATAACTCTGGTTAGGCACGCCATGAACCCAGGTCTCGCCAAACATGGTAAGCTTGGGATACTCATCCAGCAAAGCCTTATTGCAACGATTCATGAATGGCAGGTCATTGTATGCATACGTATCGATTCTCCACCCATCGACTCCAAATTCTTCAACACACCAGATGGCATGCTGAATTAAGTAATTCGCCACATAAGGATTGCTTTCATTCATATCCGGCATCTGCTGCGTGAACCATCCCTCGGTCATGAGTTTCCTGTCCGAAGGCGCTGCATGAGGATCAAAAATGGTTTGATCTTTATAAGTGGTTTGGGTGAATGTTGGCCATTGATGCAGCCAGTCTTTCATCGGCGGATCCTGGACGGTAAAATGATAAAGACCGACATGGTTATAAACAGCATCCTGGATCAATTTCATTCCACGCCTGTGCAATTCATCACTCAGCCTTTTATACATTCTTTCTCCACCTAAACGCGGTTCGATTTTGTAGTGATTGGTGAATGCATAGCCATGCTCTGTCCTGTTCGGCATATCATTTTCAAGCACGGGTGTCATCCACACACTAGTTACTCCTAAATCTTTCAAGTAGTCAAGATGATTGATCACTCCCTGTAAATCTCCTCCATGTCTTGCAAAAATATCCTCGCGGTTCAGCGATTGATCTTTCATGCCGGCAATCCTATCGTTGGTCGTATCGCCATTGCTAAAACGATCGGGCATGAGCAGGTAAATAAAATCTTTCGAGGTTACGCCTTGCGCATACGAAGTGCCCTTGCCTGCACGACGAGGTTTGAGTTCAAAATAAAATTCACCTTCGGAAGTATCGATTGTACTTATTCTGAAAAGTGCTCTGCCAGGTTTAGCTGCTGGCAGTATTTCAATATCAACAAAAAGATATTTTTTATTTTCAACAGAATGAACATTCTTAATTTTTATACCTGGATAATTGCAAATTACTTTCCGATTAGGAATATCGCCAGTTATATCTGGCGTATAAACGATCAACTGAACCTTATTCCATTTCATTCCCACCCACCAGTTGGAGGGGAAGACTTCAACATTTTGAGAAAATGAGTCCTTCGGCAAGCTCAGGATAGAAATGAAAAATAGAAAATAAAAAAGGGTGAGTACTTTTTTCATAATTATACTGAACGTTCTTCAAGAATTTCTAATTTACCGGTTAACTCTTCATCCATTTTTTCTTTTTGCTTTTCCCTGATGAAAATGTAACATACTAATGCCGCAAGAATCATCAAGCCTCCACCAATTTTAACAGCAGCAAGGCGATCATTGTGCAACACGTTTTTCATCAGCCAGCCAAAACCAAGCGAAGCAATAATCTCCGGCAACACAATAAAAAAATTGAAGATACCCATATAGATACCTACTTTGTCCTTTGGCAAGCTGCCGCTAAGCATGGCATAAGGCATTGATAAAATACTTGCCCAAGCAATTCCTACGCCGGTCATGCTGACAAACAATAAATTTTTATTCACTACCCAACTTACACTTATGAGCCCCAGTGCGCCACAAAGCAAGCAAAGGCTATGCGTGAGTTTTCTGCCGAGTTTATCTGCAATGGTTGGTAATATCAAAGCAAACAAAAAGGTAACAACACTATAAAAAGACAAGGTCAAACTTCCGAAATCAGCGCCTTTCGCATATATAGCATCGTTGGCATCTTTCCCATGAAAAACATTTACAGCCACTGCTGTCGTGTAATAAAACCACATCAGGAAAAGGCCAGGCCAGGTAAAAAACTGCACCAGCGAAACAATCCGCATTCTCTTCGGCATGTTAGCCAGTGCACTAAATATTTCTCTTACACCCCCACCAAAACCTTTATTTGATTCTTTTACTTTATCCTTATATCCAAGATCAGAAGGGGGATACTCTTTTGTTGTGAAGACAGTATACAAAACAGCAGAAAGGAAAAAAAAAGCCCCAAGATAAAAGGACCACTTCACATTCTCAGATTCTATTAAAAACATTTTTGAAAATCCATGGTAAGGCAGAGGCGATACTACCACCTAGCCCAATCATAAAACTTTGCATAATAAATCCACGGTTCACTTGTGAATCGGGAAGCTTATCTGTTACGAATGCTCTGAAAGGCTCCATCGAAACGTTACCAAAAACATCCATAACCCATAATAATCCTGCAGCCATGAATAATGTGCTGCTATGCGGCATAAATATCAAAGCGATCGAACTCAGAATAGCTCCAATCATAAAGTAAGGTCTTCTTCTCCCCCATCGTGGATGCCAGGTTCTGTCACTCATGTAGCCAATGATTGGTTGAACGAAAAGGCCTGTGAGTGGTGCTGCAAGAAATAATAAGGGAACTTGGTCTGGATGAGCGCCGAGATTTTCATAGATACGACCCATATTTGCCCGTTGAAGATCCCACCCGAACTGAATTCCAAAGAAGCCAACGCTCATGTTAATGACTTCAACAATGGAAAGTTTTGGTTTTACTCCTGTGTAAGCACTTGACATAAGCAATCGTTAAATTAAAGAAGAATTGTAGCGAAAGGTAGGAAGTTTATGTAGAACGTATCCTGCCAAAATTCGATCCCGATTGCTATTGGGACCGAAATCCGAAATTTGAAATCCGAAATCCGAAATTTTGAACAGCGGAAAATTAAATCACAAATCCATTGGGAATTACAGCGCCTTTTTTCAATACGACGATGCCATCTTTTATTGTGTACAACGAATGATCCGAATTCTCCAAATGGTTACCGCCATTGATCCGCACGTCGTCGCCGATCCGACAATTCTTATCAATGATCGCATTACGTATATAACATCGATGACCAATGCCTAATAGAGGAATGCCGGATTTATTCGCATTGGCAATATCTTCCAACGTTTCGAAATAATCATTGCCCATTACATAACTGCTCACGACGGTAGTGCCATGTTCAATTCTTGAACGAATTCCCATCACACTGTTTTCAATTCGCGACGCATTGATGATGCAGCCCTCAGCGATCAACGTTTTCTCGAGTGTAGTGCCGCTGATCTTGGCGGGCGGCAGCATACGGGCCCTTGTATAAATAGCTTTGCTATTGTCGAATAAATTAAATTCAGGAAGATCAGAAGTTAAACCAAGATTGGCTTCAAAAAAAGAATAAATGTTTCCGATATCTGTCCAATACCCATCATACTGGTAACTGGCTACTTTATATTTTTTGATCGACTGAGGAATGATCTCCTTCCCAAAATCAGTCCCTTCCCGATATTCCGATTGCAGCAGATCAAAAAGCATTTGACGGCTGAAAATATAAATGCCCATCGAGGCCAGGTAAACTTTTCCTTTTCTTTTCATTTCCTCTCCGGTATCACTTTCCCAGTCAGGCAACAGATCTTTTTTTGGTTTTTCAATGAATGAAGTAATATATCCTTCATCATTTTTCTTCATAATGCCGAAATCAGAGGCATCTCGTGCTGCAACAGGTATGGTAGCAATGGAAATATCAGCACTTGTTTTTCTATGAACATCGAGCATTTGATTGAAATCCATTTGATACAACTGGTCGCCTGAAAGTATCAAAACATAATCGCTTTCAAATGGACCAATATGACGAAGGCACTGCCGAACGGCATCTGCCGTGCCCTGGTACCAGGTGGGATTATCAGGAGTTTGTTCAGCAGCCAGGATATCAACAAAAGCAGCGCTGAATGCACTGAAGTGATAAGTATTTTTTATGTGCCGGTTTAATGAAGCGGAGTTGAATTGCGTCAGCACAAACATGCGACTGATGCCGCAGTTGATGCAATTGGAAATCGGAATATCTACCAAGCGGTATTTCCCTGCAATAGGAACAGCGGGTTTTGAACGGCTCGCTGTAAGAGGATACAGCCTGGTGCCGGCGCCGCCTCCCAAGATGACTGCTAAAATTTCCTGGCTCATAATTCTGGATATTTTTTTATGTACCAAACTAAGGTACTACTATTAAGCTTTCGTTGAGACACTCAGCTCATCTTCCTATTCGTTCTTCAGCGGCAAGAAGCAAGTGCAAAATTGAAAATATTTTCGAAATGAGAGTTTGTCATGCCGTAGGCATCTATACGCACCAAATTGAAAAATATCTGACTCGATTAGGCGTATAGACCTCTCGTTCCTCAAGGTGACAAACCGAAAATCGAACCTTCACTTCTCAACAAGAAATTTCATCTATTTCAGGCCCTCATATAACTCCAAATACTCGTTCGCCGAGCTTTCCCAGGAATGATCAATACCCATCATATACTGCTGCATCCACGTCAATAAATTCTTTTTATGATAATAAAGATCAACCGCACGGCCCACGGAATAAGTAATGTCCCAAACACCCGCCTGGTCAAACCGAATACCGAAACCATGATATTCGCCAAAATCTTTCACAGTATCGATCAGTCCGCCCGTGCTTCGCACTATAGGCACCGTTCCATATCTCAGGGCATACATTTGATTCAACCCGCAAGGCTCAACGCGGCTGGGCATCAAAAGAAAATCAGCCCCGGCATACAGCAAATGGCTCAATGATTCGCTGTAACCGATATAAGTATTTACATAGCCACCAAACTGGTGCTTGATGGTTTCTAAGTGACTTTCTACATCCGGCTCGCCGGAACCGAGTACCAAAAAATTGCAGTTGCCGTGATGCTGGTAAATTGATGAACTGATGGCATCGGGTAACAGGTCGGCGGCTTTTTCCCCAACCAGCCGGCCTATAAAAACAAACAATGGCTTATCACCATCCAATCCAAATTGCCCACAGATCTCTTTTTTATTTTTGCTTTTTCCTTTGTCTACTTTTTCAGCATCATAATTTTTCGCAAGAAAATGATCAGTGGCCGGATCCCACACTTCGTTGTCAATGCCATTCAATATCCCCACACTTTTTCCTTTTTCGTATTCGAATAAATTTTCCAATCCATTTGACATGTACTTTAGTTCATTCAGGTAACTATAGCTCACTGTCGTCACCTTCCAGGCGCATTTTACCGCAGAGGCCAATGGATTAATGGTGTTATTCCATTCAAGCAATCCACCTTTCCACGTGTCCCACGCGGGCAGATAATAACTTTTATCCCATCCCATCCATCCCTGGTATTGCGCATTGTGAATTGTAACAATGGAGGATACATCGGCAAGGTGCCGAAATGCATAGCAGTACTTCATCATAAAAGGAATAAGTCCTGTAGGATGGTCATGCACGTGAACTATGTCAGGTTTGTGTTGCCAGCTACTCAACCAATCGCAAACTGCTATCTGGAAAGAAGTGAAGCGCTCTGTATCGTCATCATATCCGTATACTTTCTCGCGATCCAATAAACCATTGATGTCAACAAGGTAAAGATCAAAGCCAAGCTTATTCGTTTTCTCTTTGATCACATTGTAATTAAACCATTGTGGCCCCAGGTATTGGCTTGACTGGTGAACCAATTCCCAATCATTTTCATACAGAAATTTTGTGCGGTACATGGGCATCACCACTTTTGTAATGTGCCCCAGTTTTGCCTGGTATTTCGGTAAAGCTCCAACCACATCGCCAAGACCGCCTACTTTCGCTACCGGGTAACATTCAGCAGAGACGTGAATAATTTCCATAACAATGATTGAGCTATTCCAAATAAATACGAATTTATCTGGCCTGGTTTACTTAATGAAATTAAACTATTAATATCTTCAATTTGCCTGCGTCTGTGACAATAAATTTTTGCATTGATGAAATCTATTTATTTTGAGAAACATTTTAAATTAAAACGATTGCATTATGGCAACTTCAATGGGTCCTATGCGACCTGCAACAACTTCTGCTGCGGCGCATGTTCCAACAAACTACGGTGCACTTAGCACTTTGGTGGTCGTATTCTTTTTCTGGGGATTTATTGCATCGGGAAACAGCGTTTTCATTCCTTTTTGCAAACATTTTTTTCATCTCGACCAGTTTCAGAGCCAGTTGGTTGACTTTGCATTTTATACTGCTTATTACATTGGCGCCCTGGCTCTCTTTGCCTATGGTGCTTTTGGAGGAAAAGACCTGGTTGCCAAATGGGGTTATAAAAGAAGCATCGTGTACGGTTTATTATTTTCGGCATTGGGTGCAGCCGCGATGATCATTGCGGTAAATGCAAATGCTTTTGCCGGAATGCTGGCTGGTCTTTTTATTGTGGCTCTTGGTTTTTCATTGCAGCAAACGGCCGCCCAACCTTTCGCCATTTCTTTGGGAGATCCATCAACAGGTATGAGTCGTGTAAACCTTGGCGGAGGAGTAAACTCTTTTGGAACGATGATCGGGCCGCTTGTAGTTGCATTTGCTTTGTTCGGCACAACAGCGGCCATTACAGATGAAAAAATTGCATCATTAAGCCTTGGAAAAGTAATTGTCTTATATACGGGAGTTGGAGCTTTATTCATTGCAGCCGCTGCGTTGTTTTTCTTTTCTAAAAGAGTTCCTGCCGGCGTTTCAACAGAAAAAACTGAAAACGCAAATAAGGCCCTCTACTCTTTGTTGATCATGACCGGTTTGCTCATCATAATGTTTGTCCCGGTTTTTAATAGTTACAAGGCTGACCCGACCGTATTAACGGATCTTGAAAAGCACGACCTGGAAACTTACCGGATGAAATGGTTACTCGGAGCCCTGGCGATTGTTGTTGTCACGTTGCTTCTGTCGAATATGAGTGCAAGAAAAAAACCCGAAGGATGGGGAGCAATGCAATATCCTCAATTGGTCTTGGGTATGCTTGGAATTTTTGTGTATGTAGGAGTGGAAGTAACTATCGTGAGTAATTTCAGCGAGCTGTTGAAACAACCAGCGTTTGGAGGTTATCAGTCATCGCAGGTTGCTCCGTTCATTTCCATGTACTGGGGAAGCCTGATGATCGGCCGATGGACGGGTGCAATTTCTGCTTTTGATCTAAAACAAAACACAAAACAAATAATGATGTTTGTCGTGCCACTGGTGGCATTTGGCATCATTATCGGCGTTAGTGCTATTTCACAATACGACGTGAGGCCTTTGTACTATTACATACTTTGCGTGTTTGTTCAAATGCTTGCTTTCTATATAAGTAAAGACAGGCCGGCAAGGACACTTTTAGTTTTTGCTGTTCTTGGTCTCCTTGCTATGCTTATTGGACTGTTCACCACGGGAAAAATAGCTGTGTATTCTTTCCTAAGCGGCGGCTTATTTTGTTCTATCATGTGGCCGGCTATTTTTAATTTGTCCATTCTCGGCCTGGGAAAATATACAACGCAAGGATCTGCATTTTTAATCATGATGATACTTGGAGGCGGAATCATTCCTCCTATCCAGGGTAAAATGGCTGACTATATTCAGTCAAAGTCTTCCGTGGTTGGTTATGGCATTCACCTATCATATTGGGTCCCTGTCCTTTGTTTTGCTTACCTCGCTTTTTTAGGATTTGCCGTCAAAGGAATTCTGAAAAAACAAGGTATCGACTACGACGCCCCTGTTGAACAAGGAGAATTGCCACCACTTGAGACTGTCCCAGAGGGCGTTATTGACACAACTGAAAAAAGATAAAAATGATCGACCTTTCAAACGAACTCGCCATTGGAATTGATATTGGCGGCACCAATACCAAATACGGTATTGTAAATCACCGGGGAGAAATTTTAGAAAAAGGCGACTTAAGAACAGATGCCTTTCCGAAGGTGGGGCCGTTCGTAGACGCCTTATACAAAACACTGGCTCCCCTTCTTGAAAAAAATAGCGAGGAGAACGTCATTAAGGGAATAGGCATCGGTGCTCCCAATGGTAATCCTTTCACCGGCACGATCGAATATGCTCCTAACTTAAGATGGAAAGGAGTGATCCCTTTGTGCGATTTGGTCACAGCAAAATTCAAACTGCCCTCGGTCATTAACAATGACGCGAAGGCCGCAGCGATAGGTGAAATGACCTATGGTGCAGCGAGGGGAATGAAACATTTCATCATGATCACCCTTGGCACGGGAGTAGGAAGCGGCATTGTCATAGACGGCCACGTTGTATATGGACATGATGGATTTGCCGGAGAGTTAGGGCACACAACAATTCGTCCCGGAGGACGGAAACATTCGGGCACGGGGATGCATGG
>VBAQ01000082.1 GCA_005883765.1 Bacteroidota bacterium | reverse complement strand
GTGCGATCAAGCTTTTGCTCGACCAGCGGTTTTTTTGCTGTAACCGTAACACCACTTAATGATTTCGTTTGAGAAACGAGTTCGATAGTTTTCAGCTCAACTGAATTTTTCCCTGCTGTTATTTCGAAGATTTCTGAATATCCACGATCGTGACCAACGGCTGAAACCGAAACGAAATACTTTCCCTCAGGAATTTTCTCAAATTCAAAATTTCCGTTTTTATCCGCGGCAGAAATTTTAGCGACTGATGAGTCCTTTGCCCTTATTAAAGTAATTGTTGACGATTCGATGGTTTTTTTGCTGCCATCAATAACTTTTCCGGTTACCTTACCCATCCCCTCCTGGGCAATCGCATTAACGGAAAATAGAATCAAAGCAGCTGATAATAAGGTTACAATCCTTCTCATCTCAAATTAATTTTTATGTGTAGTACCTGTTGTTGTAAATTACATTTCGAAGATAAGTACTTTGTATAGCATAGAACATTGTTTTGTATTGGGCGGTAAAATCTAATGATGACCGGTTTACTTCCATCGAGGTATCTGACGAAAGCTCCAGATTCTGGTTACCGATTTCAGAGATTTATAGTGAGGATTGGTAAATATGGATAGCCCTTGCCTCGTAGCGCTAGCCCGGCACTGCCCGGAACTAGTGGAGACGGTAACGGGGTGGGGCAAAAAGCAGCGATCAAGCTTATAATCCAAACTCCGTCCGGAATACATCCTGGTAAGTACGTCCTGAGGTTAGACGGGTTGCAGCTTTATCGTCCATGATGAAAAGATAACGACTGTTAAAATGTCGGTGCATTTCCCTGACCTTGTCTTTATTGATGATGTAAGAGCGGTGAATACGACAGAATGTCGAGGGAAGTTTTTCAGCAAGGATGGTGAGTGATTGATCAGTTAGGAATTTTTGACCATCGATTGTAAATACACAAACATATTTATCCTGCGCCTCGAGGTAGGCAATGTTCTCGTAACGGATAAGGTTTATCCGATCGCCCGTTTTGATTGGTAATGCTGTGGCTTTTTTTGGCGCCTGGAATTGACGTATGATCTCCTGTAATCCGTCTACAGTAATGTTGTTATTTAGTCGCCCAAATCGTTTTAACTTCTCGATGCTTTGCTGAAGCCTTTGCTCTTTGATAGGTTTGAGAAGATAATCGATCGAAAAATTTTCAAACGCTTTGATGGCGTATTGTTCATAAGCAGTAGTAAAAATAATGTTTGGTTTTTCGTGAAGCTGTTCTATCACCTCAAATCCCGTGAGGTCGGGCATTTGTATGTCCAGAAATATTAGGTCCGGCCTGAGCTTCTCTATTTTTTCAACCGCTTCTCTTCCAGTTCCGGCTTCATCAATCACCTCAACAGTATCGTCATGTTCCTTCAGGAGATTTCTCATCAATCTCCGCGCGGCCGGCTCGTCATCTATCACGATGGCTCTAAACAGCTGGTTCATTTTTTATTAGTTTACGAATGTAGATAGAAACTTTTTTGCTCGGATGATTACTGAAATGAATCTCATAATTGTCCGGAAACAAAAGGTCCAACTTATCATAAATACTCTTTACACCATAACCGGGAACCAATTCATCAGGGAACGCAGGCCCGTTGTCGCCAACGGAAATCTGCAGACTTCCATTTCCATTTTTCACTTCAATATCGATCTCTGTCATTTTACCTGTTGCCTTCAGTCCATGCTTTACTGCATTTTCGACTATGGGTTGAAGCATAAATCGCGGAACGAGATACTGACTGACATCATTAGCCAGAGAAATCGAGTAAGTAAGTTTGTCCTCAAACCTTATTTTTTCAATTTGAAGGTATACCTCGGTCATTTCGAGTTCCTCTTTTACAGTGGAATAATTATGATCGCTGTAATTAATGCTATACCTGAAAAGATCCGCAAGAGCAACTGTCATCTGTCGTGCTTTTTTCCCGTCAGTAATGGAAAGATCAGCGATTGAGTTTAGAGCATTGTATTAAAAATGGGGGTTGATCTTTGAATGAAGCGCATCCAGTTCAGCCTTTGTCTTCAGAGCCATCAATCTCGTTACTTCGAGTTCCTTTTCATTTAATTTTCGCTGCGTTCCAGTTCTACATAGTTCACTGCGGTGTACACCAATCCCGTAACTATCGCATAGAAGTAAGCATACATTAACTGCTTGTGAATATCACGAATTTGCATTCCATTATCAACATAACTGACCGCTACAAAAATGAAAGCAGCTGATGCAACAATAGAGATAATGATAATGGCGTGGTGTTTGACAAAGGACATTTTTTTTACCGCAGGCATGCGACTCACCAGCCAGACAACATTAAAAACAAAAACCACACAAATAAACATTTGCCCCAGCTCTTTCAGTATCGTACCCACGAATCCTTTTTTGCCCACATTAGTGGCTATCTCACCCGAAAACATCAACAAAATATATAACCAAAAGAAAATGGCTATCGAAAGTACCGCAAGGTTTCTTCTGATCCAGATATTACGAATGCCTGAAAAAAGTCTTTTGTAAATGGATAACAAAAAGAGTCCAATGGCAAGTAATATCGTGGCAAAGACTACAATTAAAGCTTGAATGAGTATGGAATGCGGCATAATTTGAAGTACCAATATATTAAATCAGAAACTAACCCACCCCGAATGTTCGCCAACTGTTCATTTTTTGGAGCGAACGATTAAATTGCAGCAAATATTTCCATGACAATTGATTTCAGATCGGATACAGTTACTAAACCAACCGCAGACATGATGAAGGCGATGATGAATGCAAGGGTCGGCGATGATGTTTTTGGCGAGGATCCTTCCATAAATGAGTTGGAAAACCTGGTTGCGAAGATGTTTGGCCTGGAGGCCTCGATATTTTGTCCCTCGGGAACGATGACAAATCAAATTGCTATCAAATGCTACACACAGCCCGGAGATGAAGTGATTTGCGATGAAAATGCACATGTTTACCAGTATGAAGGTGGAGGAATCGCCTTCAATTCGTCGGCATCCGTAAAACTTTTGACGGGCGACAGGGGAAGAATAACTGCAAAACAGGTAAAGGCTGCGATTAATCCCAATGACAACCACAAAGCGCACACAAGCCTGGTTTGCCTGGAAAATACTTCCAATCGGGGTGGTGGAAGTTGCTATGATTTTGAAGAAATAAAAAGGATCAGTCAAGTCTGTACTGAAAATAATTTGAGGTTCCACCTGGACGGCGCGAGGTTGTTTAATGCCCTGGTTGAAAAAAATGAGACGACAAAACAATACGGAGAGATCTTTGACAGCATTTCAATTTGTCTGACCAAGGGCCTGGGATGTCCCGTTGGCAGCGTGCTTATAGGAAAAAGTGATTTCATTAAAAAAGCAAGGAGGGTCAGAAAAGTTTTGGGTGGCGGCATGCGACAGGCAGGATTTTTAGCCGCTGCAGGGATTTATGCTTTGCAAAATCATGTTGATCGGCTGAAAGAAGATCATGATCACGCCAGGCAAATTGCTGACGCCTTGCGTGCAAAGAATTTTGTAAAAATGATACTGCCCGTTGAAACGAATATTATCATTTTTGAATTGGATGATTCTATTACTGCTCCCGAGTTTGTAATGAAATTGAAAGAGAAAAACGTTTTGGGATATGCTATTTCGCCAAACCGGGTGAGATTGGTAACACATCTGGATATAACTGAAGAAATGGTAAAAAGAACTGTAGACGCTATCGACGCTTTTTAATAATTTTGAACAGAAATTCTAAGTATGTGAGTTATTATTTCCTGATTCCCTTTTTATTGTTCTGCATGACTGCAGATTGGATAATTATTCGACGAGGTCTATTGGCTAAATACAAACCAGAGACGAGACTAAGCGTAATTTTCATAATATTAAATATCCCCCTGTTGTGGTTGTTAATGCAATTGGATTATTCCTTTCACCCATTACAGAATTTATTTTATCTGAATGACAGAACGCTCATAGGCCTTGCAGTTAAAGTATTGCTTGCGGTAATCATTATGTTGTTGATGGCAACATCAATTTATTTACTTCTTAAAACAATGGCTCAGAAAAAGAATAATACACAACAAAAACCAACTTAAATCCGATCCATACTGCAGTTAATGAAAAGGGGATGCATTTTACCATTGCATTCTCTTTTTTATTGAAGATATAATCTATTTGTAAATTGCTGCCTCTTTTAAAACGAAAAACCATGTTCCCAAAAATAAATCCCACTGAAACTAACGCATGGCATCAGTTGCAACAGCATCATGCGGAGATGAAAGACGCAAGTGTGAAAAAAATGTTTGGTGAAGATCCTAATCGCTTTTCAAAGTTTTCAGCAAGTATGGATGACATCACCTTTGATTATTCAAAGAATATCATCACTGAAAAAACGATGCAGCTGCTTTTACAACTGGCTGAAGAATGCAAGGTTAAAGATGCCATTGAAGCCATTTTCAAGGGAGACAAGATCAATGAAACCGAGAACAGGTCGGTGCTCCATGTTGCCTTACGCAATTTTTCAAAAGAACCTGTTTATTCGGAGGGGAAGGATGTGATGCCCCAGGTAAAAAAAGTTTTGAAACAAATGAAAGGTTTTTGTGAGCAAGTGCATAGTGGTGAGTGGAGAGGTTATACAGGGAAAAAGATCAGGTACATCGTTAACATTGGAATTGGTGGCAGTGATCTCGGTCCGTTGATGGTGACAGAAGCCTTAAAACCTTACTGGGTCGACGGTATCCAAACCTATTTTGTTTCAAATGTGGACGGAACCCATATTGCAGAAACACTGAAGAAAGTAAAACCCGAACGAACGCTTTTCCTGGTTGCTTCCAAAACTTTTACCACGCAGGAAACCATGACCAATGCACACACTGCGCGACAGTGGTTTCTGAAAAAAGCAAAGGATGAAAAACATATTGCTAAACATTTTGCAGCCCTTTCAACCAATGAAAAAGAAGTGGTGAAATTTGGGATCGATAAGAAAAACATGTTCGAATTCTGGGATTGGGTGGGTGGTCGTTACTCTCTTTGGAGTGCGATCGGTTTATCCATTGCGCTCACCATTGGGTATAAAAATTTTGAGCAGTTGTTGAAAGGTGGTCACGAGACGGACAAATATTTCAGAGTCACTCCGTTTGAAAAAAACATTCCCGTGCTAATGGCATTGGTGGGACTGTGGTACACCAATTTTTTTGGATCGCAAACGGAGGCTATCCTCCCCTACGATCAATACCTTCATCGGTTCGCAGCTTATTTTCAACAAGGAAATATGGAGAGCAATGGAAAAAGTGTAAACCGAAAGGGCGAACCTGTCGATCACTCAACGGGACCGATAATCTGGGGTGAGCCCGGAACAAATGGCCAACATGCGTTTTATCAGCTTATCCACCAGGGAACTATTTTGATTCCGTGCGATTTTATTGCACCTGCTCAAACGCATAACCCGATAGGCGATCACCACCAGAAACTCCTCTCGAATTTTTTCGCTCAAACGGAAGCCCTGATGAACGGAAAAACAGATGAAGAAGCGCAAAACGAATTGGTGAAGGCTGGAATGTCCAGTGAACAGATCGCAAAACTTTTGCCCTTTAAAGTTTTTGCTGGAAATAAACCTACCAATTCGATTCTTTTAAAGAAAGTAACTCCGTTCTCATTGGGTAAACTGATCGCCTTATACGAACACAAGATCTTTGTGCAGGGCGTTATCTGGAATATTTTCAGTTTTGATCAGTGGGGTGTTGAATTGGGAAAGCAATTGGCAACAAAGGTCTTACCAGAGTTACAAGATGATGAACCGGTGGATGGGCATGATAGTTCGACCAACAGTTTAATTAACCTTTATAAACAGATGCGAACAGCGAAGTAAATTGAGAAACACATTAATGTCATTACCCAAGACAGGTTATTTTTTGATCAACTTTCGAATGAACAATTGACCATCTAAATTCACTCGTAGGAAATACGCTTCAGTTGCCATGTCAGGTTTCGAAACGTCAAGCACGATTTCACCTGTGCTCTCAAATTCATTTTGATAGAATTTCTCACCCGACAAACTGATCAGGTCACATTGAATTTTATGAGGAGTTTTAGCGAATCTCACTTTGATTGACGTTTGGAAAGGATTAGTGAGCACCCAGACATTTTGATGAGCACCGGGATCCTTTAAAAGAATTGTTTGGCTGTACATGAAGTGGTCATCAATGTCAACCATTTTCAAGCGATAGTAATTGAATTCACTCACCTGCCTGTCGATCACGTTATAATTTTTTGGGGAGCCACTGTTGCCGGCCGCCGCTTGTGATCCGATCAAATAAAAATGTACGCCATCCGTTGATTTTTCGATGTCAAAATATTTGGAGTTGTGTTCAGAAGCGGTGCTCCAATCAAGAAATATTTCATTGTTACTGAGACGCCCCTGGAAATTTGTCAAGTTAACGGGGAGTAATACGGGAAGAATTGCCGACCATAGTCCGCGCCCATGTGTGGCAGCAAGAACCGTGTGATCGCTGCTTCGGTATTGCAGCATGTTAGTACGAACGACAGGAAAAGTGGAATTTTGAACCCACACCGTCGAAGCGCCATTAATAAATGTCGTTTCGTAAATGCCCATTTCAGTAGCTATGATGGCTTGGGTATTATCATTCGGATAAAACATCGCCCACCTGACAGGGATATCAGGAAGATTACCTGAAATATTTGTCCAGCCGGAACTTCCGCCGCCAGTTGTGCTCACCCAAACGTGCGCGGCGCCGTAATTCGAAAATGTTGCCAATAGATTGTTATCATTTGTCCCCGTGACAACGCAGGAAACAGTAGACGCACTCATCGTGCTCCCTGTAATATCAGTACCCGCTGAACCAGTTGAAACCGTATTTGCATTATCAACTTGTACAATTTTTCCCGTGGATGTACCAAAATAAACGCGATTACTTGTATGAGGCGAAACTGAAACAGTAGTCACACTGCCGCCAAGATTGGTTATTGATACAAGGGAAACTCCTGCAGGAAATCCTGAACCACCAGAATGATAAGTTCCGGGACCTAGAGTTTGGGGATTGGTCCATCGAAAGAATTCACCACTTCCGGCACTAGCATAGATCGCGTTACCGGCGTCATCGTAATCGTATGGATTAATGAAGGAGCCAAACTCTGTATAGTTTGTAGGATTGCTTCCTTTATAAAAATCAAAATCGGTCCACGTGTTGCCGCCATCCGTGCTCCTGTGGTAGTGGTTGTAAACGTAGGTGCCGAATTGGTAGGAGGATTGATCCTGATCGATCGCAACAAGCGCGCCATCACCTCCCGAAACTTCAACGCTGCTGGCGATGCCAGCGCCATTGAACTGGTGTATTCCGTTGTCCTGCGCGCCTGCCAAAAAATAATTGGCGCTACTCGGGTGGATCGCGCAGGAATAAAACTGCTTCAAACGCAAATTGGTATTTCGATCTGCGAAAGTAGATCCGGAATTTGCTGAATAAAAAATTCCGCCGTCGCTGCCCACCAAGACCTGGCTGCCGTTCCATACAATGGTGTGTTGATCTGCATGAACGTAGTTCGTAACGGTCCCCGATATTCCTGACACCCACACTGAGATTTGCGACCAGGTCGTGCCTCCGTCTGTTGTTTTATAACAATTCAAACCTCCAGCAATGACAATGTTTGAATTGGACGGATCGACTGCAATTCCTATTGAATACCATCCTTGTCCTGAACTTAAATCGTTGTTGCCAGAGGCCGCTGGTGGTGACGTAGCGGTGGCGGCCCAATTGGCTCCGCCGTCTGTTGATTTGTAAATTTGCGGAGTTTCATACACATTGGCTGAAGGGTTTGTTGCTGGCAATGCGTATAACACATTTCCTGCAACCGTGAGATCTACGTTGTAGCGTGCGGATGTAAAAGGAGTTACGGGTGAAGTCCAGGTGGCTGAAGTTACGGTTGCCGGATTATCTGTATAAAAATAGCCAGTTTGATTTGCAGCCGGACTCAAATATCCTTTACTGACGTGCATTCTTCCTGTGCTGCTTAATTCCAGGTCTGCTATCCGGGTGCCGCCACCGGCTGTCGTGGGAGTGATATTAGTCCACGTAGTTCCTCCATCGGTTGATCGCTGCAATCCTGAACCACTTCCAATAGTACCAACGTAGACGTTCCCGGAACCGTCACACACAATCTTAGAAACATTATAGAAACCTGTCGTCGATGGCAGCAAGCTCCATATTGCGCCATGATCCGAACTTTTCCATACTCCACCTCCCATTACTGCATCTGAATTAAACGTCTTTTCACCAGTACCGAAATACATAATGTTGGTATTTGAAGGATCCTGGCAAATACTGGCAATCGCGAGGTTGCCAAAAAAATCATTGACCAGCGTCCATGTTGCGGGTGAAGCAGTAATGTCAGTTGTCTTCCAAATGCCACCGTCAATGCCCCCTAACCAGACAGTTTTGTTCGATGCATCAGCAAGATCGACCCAAATTGCTCTTATCCGGCCGCTTGTGACGCCGTTTCCGGGTCGGCCATTGCCATTGTCGGGCCCAACGACATCTGAATATGAGCCCCGCTCCGACCAGGTCAAGACCTCAACGCCAGTCGTAAAATTTGTACGCATTTGTCTTTGCTGCAAAGAGCTCTCATAGGCGTTTATCAATCGATATTTGGGAATATAGCCAAGGGAAATATCCCTGGTTATTTCAAACTCCTGCCGTTGAGTCAGCAATATTCCATCTTCTCGTTCGTGTTCATTTTCGTTTTCAGAGTAATGAAGATGACAAGAGTTTTGTCTCATTATAAAAAAGGAGAAGAAAAGAAGGGCCAGCACTGCCGGGGTAAGAAATAGCAAGAGCTTCTTCATAGTGATATTTCGGGTTTTTACGAGGTTGGATTTATGAAATAGTAAAAACAGTCAAAAACAAAGACCAGGGCTGCTTCTCCTGCCTGGCGGCCCGAGGTCTTTTAACACATCAGTAAAAACGTTCAGGTAAGTATTTTATTCTATGAATGGACAACAAAAAAGTCCCGAAAAGCGGGACTTTAAAGTTCAAAAAAGTTATCATCTACCATTTGTCTACTTCTTCCTGCGAGGAGGGAGCATTATTTTCAGAAGGAGCCGGGGCCTGGGCCTCCGCTTCTGCTTCTGCGTCTGCTGCAACAGCTTCGGTAGTTTCCTGTTCAACAGCCACCTCATCATGGTTGTAAGCATCAAAATTAAAATCCGGCATTAATTCTGTTTTCACATAATCAATTGCCTCGCCGAGAGCCTTGATGAATTTGTTGAAGTCTTCTTTGTAGAGAAAGATCTTGTGCCTGTCATAGCCGTTATCATTGAATCGTTTACGGCTTTCAGTGATTGTAAGGTAATAGTCATTAGCCCTCGTTGCTTTTACGTCGAAAAAATAAGTTCTGCGCTTGCCAGCCCGAATCCGTTTGCTGTAAATGCTTTCCATTTTCTTTTCATTGTTGTCGTACGCCACAGTAGTAAAATTTTACAGTTAAAAATCTTGGTTTATAGAACGTACAAATATAAATATGTTTTTGAAACGGCCAAATTGAGTGCGTCTAGAGTCTATAGTCGATAGTTGTCGGTGGTTCTTCATGAGTGGTACCCTTACTCGTCGTGAAAAGTGAAACGTGAAAGGTGAAAGAGATTTCCCTATTTACATGGACAGGGGCTACACCGGGAGTGCAGGTTTTTCGCGGCGAAAAACGAAGCAGCAATTAATGAAGAAGTCATATTTCACGTTTCACATCTCACGTTTGATGTTAAGACTAAACACTTTGCTCTTCCTGTTCCTGTTGACGTGCATAGAGTGTGGTATAGAAACCATTCCTGGCGAGCAATTCGTCATGAGTACCTTGTTCCACAATTTCTCCTTCTTCAAGGACGACTATCTTGTCAAAATGAAAAAGCGAAAATATACGATGAGTAATAATGATTGCTGTTCGGTCTTTCAAATAGTCATAAAGGTTGGCGATAATTTCTTTTTCAGTGCGGACATCTACAGCGCTTAAACAATCATCAAAAATGATCAGGCTGGGTTCTTTGATCAGTGCTCTCGCAATAGATATGCGTTGCTTCTGGCCACCGCTTAAAGTGACCCCTCTCTCCCCTATCAGCGTTTCATATTTTTGAGAGAACCACTCAATTTCGCCATGCACACTCGCCTGGGTAGCTGCTTTCAACACTTCGCCTTCTCCTTCATTTTTTAGCCCAAAACGAATGTTATTATTCACGCTGTCGCTAAAAAGAAAGACGTCCTGCGGCACATAGCTTATCTGTTCTCTCAAATCCCGAAGATCAAGTTCCCTGATGTCAATGCCATCGAATTCAATTTTGCCTTTCGTCACATCATACATGCGCAAAAGCAATTGAGCAATGGTTGACTTGCCGCTTCCCGTTCGTCCTACTATGGCAATTTTATTTCCTTTTTTTATTTCGAGATTGAAATTTTTCAGTGCCTCGATCCCCGTGTGCGGATAAACGAAATCGACATTTGAGAAGTTGATATTCCCCTGTAAAAGAATTTTCTGCGGAGCCGAATTATTCTGTATGGTGGGTTCAGTCTCGAGGAATTCATTTAGCCTTTTTTGGGAGGCGGCAGCGCGCTGTATCATGCTTGCCGTCCAGCCAATGGCAAACACGGGAAAAGTTAACATGTTGATGTAGATCACAAATTCAATAATAAGGGGAAGACTTGTTTTATCCGGATTATGAATATGATGAATTCCACCGATCATGATCGTGAGCAGGGTACTGAGGCCGATCAGCAAGGTCATGGAAGGAAAATAAATTGCTTCGACCTTGGCAAGACCAATAGCGTTTCTTTTGTAGTCTTCACTGTTCTTCTTGAAAAAACCAAGCATTGCCTTTTCCTGGACGTATGATTTGATAACGCGTATTCCTGAATAGGATTCTTGCGCGTTTGTAGTAAGACTAGCCAGCAAAGCCTGGATGTGTTCGCTTTTTTTATTAATAACGGTGTTTACATAATAAATAGTGATCGCCAGGATCGGAAGTGGCGTTAATACATACAGGGTCAATTCAGCGTCTCGTTTAAACATAAAAAACAAACTGAAAGAGATCACTGCAACAAGATTTACAAGATACATAATGGCGGGCCCGGTAAACATTCTTACGCGGCTGACATCTTCCGCGATCCTGCTCATCAGGTCGCCGGTACTGTGAACTTTATAAAATGCGGTATCGAGCTGTTGATAGTGTTGAAACACCTCATTTTTCTGATCGTACTCAATATGCCTGCTCATAACAATGATCGTCTGTCTCATCAGGAACATAAAAAAACCACGAAGCAATGCCAGCACAAGGATGGTGATCCCTGAAATGGCAACTACATTCGCGCCTTTCAATCCATTTACCCAGTAAATAAATCTTTCGACCAGCACGTCATAGTTATGTGAAACTCTCTTTTGCGGAATTCCCTGTAATTGCTGCTGGACAAAATCAATGACAAAACCTGTGACCTGCGGAGATAATACGCTGAAGTAGTTGGAGATGATAATGAAGAGAATTCCAATTCCTAAGCGAACCCTATACTTCCAGAAATATTTTCTTAAGGCTTTGAGATGTTTCAAGAAAAAACTTTATGCGAAGTTAAATGAGTAGAGATAATTTCCTTATTTCTGTTTGATGAGCGATGATGAAAAATAATTTCTGAAAATTTGAACTTATTTAAACAGATTTAAAGGCAATAATTGATTTTTCTTCAGGATTCGGACACATCAGATAAGTCGTTTTATTCATGCAGAAAAAGAAGGGAAATTTCTTGCGGACTGCGTCCGCCGAAGGTCGCCACGAATGGCAATCAGTTCGAATAGAAAAGCGAAGGTCGCCTTCGCTAAAGCTTCGGCGACCGACGGCGGAGAGAGAGGGATTCGAACCCCCGGACCTTTTGGGTCAACGGTTTTCAAGACCGCCGCATTAGACCGCTCTGCCATCTCTCCGGCGCAAAAATAGGTGCGCAACATAAACCGGCAAAATCGATTTTTAAAGTGAGCGTTTGATGAGATCATTGATCTCTTATAGAATCGGCCTACTTATGCAAAAGTTAAAAAATCAAAAGACGGTGAGTTTGTTTAATTCGGCACTTTTATCCTTTGAATTAAATACACAGCTGTTAATAATGATTCGCAAAGTACCGGAATCAAAAATTATTGCGATGTTTTCTCTTTCATAGCCCTTTGTCAAACAAATGCCTTTTGCCATTTGCCCTCAACTGTAATTCACGCGACATTAAAAAGCTCTCCTGTATTGTTGCTTTGCATTTAAAAGAAACATCATGAAAAAAATATTTTTTATTTCACTAGCCGTAGTGATTGCAACAGTTGCCGCTTATTTCATTTTTTTCAAAGAACCAACTTTTAAAGCAAAAAATGGTTACCTGAATAACATCGATGATAAAGGAGTGATCATTGAAGGGTACGATCCCGTTGCTTATTTAACAGACAATAAACCTGTGAAAGGGAATGCGAAATTTACTGCTGAGTATAATGGAGCGACGTATTGGTTTGCTTCAGCTGAACATGCAGATCTATTTAAAAAGGAACCTGCAAAATATGCACCGCAATACGGAGCTTTCTGTGGTTATGCTGTCAGTATTGGAAAATTGCGTCCGGTTGATCCGACTATTTATCAAATAGAAAATGGCCGACTCATTTTACAGCATACAAAAGAAGCATACGATCTTTTTAATGAAAACTTGAAATCAAGTATCATAAAGGCAGATCAGAACTGGCCGGGTATTGTCGCAAATCATGTTGGCAAACCTGTGAAGTATGATGAGAAATCAAAACCTACAATGTCTTCTAACTAGTCCCTTCATACAACTCTCCAATTTGTAATATGCCCGACACAGTTCGGGCATATTTGTTTTTGAAACCGTGCATTTGTAAATCACGCGACAGACCGTCTACTGATTGCAATGTTTCTTTGTGATGAAAAAAAATAAATGATTATGAAACAATTTATGAGTCCAAAAGAACTGCGTGCAAGCGCGCAATACATGAAAGCCTTTTCCGAAACTGCAACCAACGTTTTATTAAAGTTATCTCTTACAGTTGCAGCATTCCTGTTGATGCTTGTAGCTGCGTTTTCTCAAAAGCATGAAAGCAGGTATTTTAATAATCTCGATGCCAATGGAGTGATCATTGACGGGTATGATCCTGTTGCTTTTTTTACAGATAACAAGCCGGTTAAAGGCGATCCCACGCTTCAATACAAATACCAGGATGCGACTTATTATTTTGCATCAAAAGAACACCTTGATCTTTTCAAAGCTGATCCCGAAAAATATAAACCCCAGTTTGGCGGTTGGTGCGCTTATGCTGTTTCATTGGGAAGAGTAGCACCGATTGATGTGAATACTTTTTCTATTGTAAATGGGCGCCTGGTAATTCAGCACAATCAAAGAGCTGTGAACGGATGGAATAAAGATGTGCAAGGAAATCTTTCCTTAGCAGATAAATATTGGCCGGCTGTTTCTGAGAAAGGTGGAAAACAAATTCAGACAGATGTAGAAAAAGGTTTTTTAAATAACACGGACAAAGATGGTGTGACATTGCAGGGCTATGATGCTGTTGCCTATTTTGCAGACAGTAAGGCCACACCAGGTGATCCCAAATATTCTGCCCGTTACAACGGCGCTACTTATTGGTTTACATCTGAAGCACATGCTGCCATGTTTAAAGATCATCCGGAAATGTTTGCACCCCAGTATGGCGCATTTTGCGGATATGCCATGAGTCTTGGCAAACTTCGCCCAATTGATCCAACTATTTTTCAAATCATTGATGGAAGATTGATTCTTCAACATAGCCAGGATGCATACAAACAATTCAATAAAGATGTAGCTGGTAACACTGCAAAGGCTGATGCTAACTGGCCCGAGCAGGTGAAAAAACATGCGGGTAAGAAAATAAAATTTGATAAACCCGCAAAATCTGTTGAGGAAGACAATTCTTGATTAATCATTCAAAAGACATTAAAACAGTATTATGAAAAAGATAATTGTGCTCGCAGCCATCATTGTTGCTGGCTTTTCTCACGATAGTATTGCACAAACAGCCGGCAAGAGTATTACACTCCCTTTTTGGGTATCGAATTCTTTTCAGCGCGACTTTCAAAATGCAAAGAATGTATCCTGGGAAGAAATTGATGGAACATACGTTGCAACCTTTAGTGCCAGGCGGAATCAGGCAATGGCTTATTACCAAAACGATGGAAAGTTGGTCGGCATTGGTAGACCGGTAAACGCGGACGATTTGCCTGAAGAGATCATGAAAAATTTCGTGAAGAGATATCGCGACTATACGATTCAAAAAGCAGTTGAGTATTCGCCCTCGCTGATTATTACCGGTAATTCTGAAAAGGAAAATTCCCTTGGCATCTATCCAGATACTGAAGGCACCCTTTATTTTCTTCATGTGGAGAACGCGCAATCTGAAAAAATTTTGAAAGTTCCAACGTTAGGAACTATTGAAGTTTTAAAGAACATAAAAAAACGAAACCGTTCTTGATCAATTAAAATTTGTTTATTCTCCAAAAAACATTACTATGAATCTCTTCAAAAAAAGTTTTGGCTTAATAATCATTGCCACGCTGGCATTGTCAACAGTTGTTAATGCCCAGGTTATTTCGACAAAGAATATTTCACTTAACGCCGCAAAAAAAATTGTTGCCGAAGCGGTAAGCTTTGCAAAAGCAAACAATGCTCCCGGTGGTGCCATTGCGGTGGTGGATGCCGGCGGCAATCTTGTATACCTTGAAAGATTGGATAACACGTTTGCAGCAGCATCAGAAGTTGCTATCAAAAAAGCAAATACGGCAGCTTTGTTTAAGGCCCCTTCTTCAAAACTGGAAAATGCAGTAAATGGAGGGAGACAGGCATTGATCACTGTGGGTCATACTTTTTTACAAGGCGGTGTTCCCATCATTTTTGAGGGACAGGTTGTCGGCGCTATTGGTGTAAGTGGCAGTGCCAGCGCACAGCAAGATGAAGACATGGCCAATGCGGCGGTGAAAATAAAATTAGACGAGAAAGGATTCTAGTAATTCATTTTTCAGATTCAAGAAAAATTATGAGCAAGTTATATACCTTATTAAAATTTTACATCCTGCTGATCATACTGCTTGCCGCTTCAATTATTGTATTGGCACAGGAAACAAGACAGCTGGCAGTTGATAAACCACAAGCCATTGCCGACCTGAAAACAAATGAAGGAGCTGCCATTGTAAATGCAAAATGGTTCGCACAGGAAGCTCATATCGTGAGTGCTGATTTTAACGCTCCGGGTCCGTTTGCAGCAGATGCTCTTGCGTTGTATCCAACCGGTGCTGCAATTAAGACTCATCAATTAAATCCACAAATAGGCGCTGCGGACTTTGATAAAGGTTTCAAACAAATTAATCCAACAGAACTTGAGTCGAG
>VBAQ01000081.1:19646-32833 GCA_005883765.1 Bacteroidota bacterium | reverse complement strand
TCAATGAAGATCTCGCCCAATGTGCCATCGCTATACTCACCCGTACGAAGGAAGATGGCCTGTCCGTTAATTTTGGCTTTTTGTGTAAAGCCCCGGCGCTTGGCCGGCAACGAACGACGTTCAACAATGCTCGCCAGTTTGCGTTTCAGTTTCGTGTCCGGTGAAGATTGTACCCTCTTTTGTACTTCTTCGAGCAGCTCATCAATAGTCAGTTTCCCAAGGTCAACAATGTGAGATTCCGATTGTTCGGAAGAGGTCCTCTGGGACAGAGTGATTGTTGCTGGCCTCTGATAAATCGTTTCAACTTTCTCTTGCACCTTGTCACTCGTTGCTTGTTCTTTCTTTTTCTTGTCACTCTTGTTGCTCAAAGGCTGTGATAATTTGGAGCCATCACGATAAAGAGCACAGGCTTTTAATCCCAATTGCCAGCTAAGCATATACGCATCCGAAATCTCTTCTACGGTAGCTTCATTAGGCAGATTAATTGTTTTAGAAATGGCGCCGCTGATAAATGGTTGAGCGGCCGCCATCATGCGGATATGGCCATGTGCGTGGATATAACGCTGACCTTTTTTCCCGCATTTATTGGCACAGTCAAAAACGGGCAGATGTTCACCTTTTAGATACGGAGCTCCTTCCAGCATCATGGTGCCGCATATGTAATCATTTGCGGCTTCGATTTCTTCATCACTGAATCCCAGAGCTTCCAACAGGCTCCATTCAAAATCGTTGTACTGCTCAGGTGTAAATCCCAATCGCTGCAAGCATTCTTCACCCAAGCTATACTTGTTAAACACAAATGCTATGTCGAATGCTGATGAAACAGCGTTGTCTAACTTATTTATCTCGTCGGCAATAAATCCTTTTTCACTTAGTGATTGGTGGTTGATGTAAGGCGCTCCGGCGAACGTTGCAGCTCCCACGGCATATTTAATAATAGCTTCGGTCTCTTTTTCACTGTAACCTAAATTTTTCAGGGCAGCAGGAACCGATTGATTGATTATTTTAAAATAGCCGCCACCGCTTAGCTTCTTAAATTTCACCAAAGCAAAATCAGGCTCAACTCCGGTAGTGTCACAATCCATCACCAATCCAATTGTTCCTGTAGGAGCAATCACTGTACATTGCGCATTCCTATATCCAAATTTTTCCCCCAGTTCCACTGCATCATCCCACGCTTTACAGGCAGCTTTCAATAAATAATCGGGACAATATTTTGCTTTGATACCCTGTGGCTTAACGCTCATTCCTTCATACTCGTCGGCATCATACGCTGCAAGGCGATGATTTCTCATCACACGAAGCATGTTTTCCTTGTCTTCATTATAGCGTAAGAAAGAACCCAGCGTTTCAGCCATCTCCGCAGAAGTTTTGTAAGAAATGCCTGTCATGATTGCGGTAAGGGCACCAGCGATAGCTCTCGCTTCTTCGCTGTCATAAGGGATGCCGCTTACCATTAATAATGTCCCTAAATTGGCGTAGCCTAAACCGAGTGTTCTGTAATCATAACTTAACTGGGCCACTTCTTTCGAAGGAAACTGGGCCATCAATACAGAAATTTCAAGCACCACGATCCACAAACGGCAATTATATTCATAACCTTCTACATCAAAAATATTTTTATTCGCATCATAGAATTTCATCAGGTTAGCAGATGCTAGATTGCAAGCAGTGTTATCAAGGAACATATACTCGCTGCAGGGATTCGATGCCCTGATCTCTCCACCCGCCGGACACGTGTGCCATTCATTGATGGTTGTGTTGTATTGTGTTCCGGGATCGGCACAGCGCCATGCTGCATAAGAGATCTGGTTCCATAATTCTCTTGCCGGAATTTTTTTCATTACTCTTCCATCCATCCTCCCTTTCAATTCCCAGTCGTCACCATTTTCAAGCTTTTCAAAAAATGAATTGGGAATGCGAACCGAGTTATTTGAATTCTGACCCGACACAGTTCTGTATGCTTCACCTTCATAGTCGCTAGCATAGCCAGCAGCGATCAAGGCAGCCACTTTTTTCTCCTCCTCTACCTTCCAATTGACGAACTGTACAATTTCAGGATGATCAAGATCGAGGCAAACCATTTTAGCCGCACGCCGCGTAGTGCCTCCGCTTTTAATCGCACCCGCCGCACGATCTCCAATTTTCAAAAAGCTCATTAGACCGCTTGATGTGCCGCCACCACTCAATTTTTCACCTTCGCCACGAAGGTTGGAGAAATTCGTTCCAACACCCGAGCCATATTTAAAGATCCTCGCCTCACGTACCCATAGATCCATGATCCCACCATCGTTCACGAGATCGTCATCGACACTCAGTATAAAACAGGCATGAGGCTGTGGTCTTTCATAAGCCGAAGTGGATTTCTTTAATTGGCCATCGGCCGGATCAACAAAATAATGTCCCTGTGGTTTTCCTTTGATCCCGTAACTTTCATACAAGCCAGTGTTGAACCATTGCGGGCTATTGGGTACGCACATTTGGGCCAGGATCGAATACACCAGTTCCTCATAGAAAATCTGTGCATCTTTTTCCGAAGCAAAATAGTTGTAACGTTCGCCCCAAACTCTCCAGCAATTAGCCAGGCGGTGAGCGACCTGCTTTGCGCTGGTCTCGCGGCCAAGACTACCATCAGGTTGAGGTACGCTGGCTTTACGGAAATACTTTTGGGCAAGAATATCGGTAGCGATCTGGCTCCATTGTTTGGGCACCTCTACATTGTTCATTTCAAATACGACCTCACCATTGGGATTACGGATCACACTGGTACGGTAATCATATTCAAATTGGTCGAACACATTTACAGCATCTTTCGTAAAGCGACGACGAAACTGCAGTCCCCCCACGGGGGAAGCCTGTTTTCTGTTTGCCATAATTAAAAAGAATTTAGTTGGGTTCTAGGTTTCGGTCTCTCTGGCGAGAGGTGCTAACGAAAGTATTTTTATCACCTCTCATTTCAAACCTCCAAATATTCACACAATGTGGATAAGCAATTGAAATGCCTATTCGTATTGCATTTGCATTTTTATCAACATTTTTGCTCAAAAAAAGTTTTGGAAAATTCACAAGGTATTTGTAAAAGATTAAAGCCGATTTTTCCGACCGTTAAAAACCAAAACGAGCAAGCTTTCTTAAGACTATTGCCGGGCAAACACTTGAATTTACTGGTGATTTCAATAAGAGGTTGCCTGGAATGCTTGTCAATTAAGTAACTTTACGGTAATGAAAAAATAAAAAACGAATAACATCCAAAGTTTCATCTTTTAAAATTTTTTATTACCCATTTTTGAAGTTATTTGCGACCAGTTTTTTTGAGTCAAAAGTTTTTGTATCCAGAATATCCTTCCACCGTCATTGTAAACACTGACTATTAAACATTAAAAAGCAGAAGTTTTTTTGCATTTTTGTATATACAACGGAATTGGATGAAGACGAAAATTTACAAATCCCTGGAAGAAAGAAAAAAGTCCGGCCATAAATCATTCGCAGTGCTGATCGACCCCGACAAAGTGGATCACTCCTTGCTGGATGAGCTCATGGATCTTTCAATATCGGCAAAGGTGGATTATCTCTTGGTTGGAGGAAGTCTTGTCATTAGTAATCATCTCGATGATGTGGTTAGCCACATCAAAAAGAATTGCTCTATTCCTGTTATTCTTTTTCCGGGCAGTCCAACGCAGCTAAGTAAGTACGCTGATGCATTATTATATCTTTCACTTATTTCTGGTCGCAACCCTGAATTGCTGATCGGACAACATGTTGTTTCTGCTCCGTCGGTGCGACAAAGTGGATTGGAAATTTTGCCAACCGGTTACATGGTCATTGACGGTGGTGCCCCTACAACCGTTTCATATATCAGCAATGCTTCTCCTATTCCTCATGATAAAAATGAAATTGCCATGTGCACAGCGATGGCGGGTGAGATGCTGGGCATGAAATTAATTTACATGGATGCAGGCAGCGGCGCCAAGAGACCGATAACCGAAATGATGATCGAAAAAGTTGCGGAAACAATTTCTGTTCCCATGGTGATTGGTGGGGGAATTATTGAGCCCGAAAAAGCGTATCGTAACTGCAAGGCCGGCGCAGATGTCATCGTTGTCGGAAATGCAATTGAAAAAGACTCTTCATTAATTAAAGAAATGAGTGCTGCGGTGCATTCCGTGCCGGTGAAGGTTTGATAAAATCCTGAGCTTGACGAAGGATTTTGTACCCAGCTTCTGAAATTCTATTTGATTTCTGTGGTCCAAAGGCAAATGTCTCCTTTGGAGACTTCATCGGAGCGTCGCATGCCGACGATAAATGTCGGCATTCCGACCGAAGCGTCGGAAGACTTCGGCGTTCAGAATTTCTCCTGAATAAAATTGTGTAGGTTGAAGTTGCAGTGAGCCGTTCTGATAAAAATATTCGACCCCTTCGGGGTCGAAGCGACAACCATACTCGATGTGCTATAATCATAAGACTCCTGCGGAGTCAGATCTGGTCAGCTATCTAACATCCCAAATCTTTGAGTCCCGTCTACCTTAATTGATTTGTATTGATTCTTGTCGGTGTATCCCTGGCATCAATTAGCGATTGACTTCCTTGTGCTATAGCTCTAATGATTGTTGTCATATTTTTTATGTCTATTGTTTTGAAATCATCACAAGTCTTATGGTAGCAGGGATTACTATCATCACTGCACATGATTGTATGTGCAGGAATGCCCTTTAATGCAAATGGAAAATTATCAGATCGCTCAAATAGATTCCCAATTCCAGAATCGCAGAAACTTCCTTGTTCTGAATAGAGTCTTTAAAATTCCGGGCGAATACAGAAATCAAGAATGGCTGAACAAAAAAATAAACAGCAATGGAACAACCTATTTTCCTCATGCGGGCACTAAAATAAAAAATCATCTCAAATTCTTTTTGTTCATTCTCGGCAGCGTGTCCAAGAAAAAAATTCGACCCCTTCAGGGTCGATGAGAAAATCATACTCGACATGCGATGATCGGAAGCTCCTACGGAGTCAGATCCGCAATTATCGCAAGTCCTCCACCTTCACCCTGGTTGGTGTATCTTTTCCAGCGATAATTGTTCTTGAGCTCAGAGCAATTGATTTTATGATCATAGCCATATTTTTCATATCAAGAGTTTCAATTTGGTCAGTCACTTTATGATAGTTAGGTTCGTTGTCCATTTTCGAAGTGGAGATGGTATGTGCAGGAACTCCCAGCCTTGCCAGAGTTGCATTGTCCGAACGATAAAATAATTGTTGCTCCGGATAAGGATCGGGATAGAATGTAAAACCAGTTCCCTGTAAATTTTTCTGAAGGATCGATCCCATATCCGTTTTTTCATAGCCGGTCATGTAAGCAGAGTTCTTTCCCCATTTGCTTTCCGTTCCTATCATTTCAATATTGAACATGGCGATCACTTTTTCCGGGTCAAACTGTCTCGAAAAATATTGTGATCCAAACCCTCCGATTTCTTCGGCAGTGAAAGCTGCAAAAACAATTGTCCTTTCATTATTTCCAAGTGCTTTAAAATATTTTGCCAGCATGATCACAGCTGTTGTGCCGGCCGCATCATCGTTGGCGCCATTGTAAATGGAATCACCATTCACCGGGTTGCCAACTCCCAGATGATCATAGTGTGCGGAGAATATAGCGTAGTCATCCCTCTTAGTCTTACCTGGCAAGACTCCAACGACATTGGCCAATGGCTGCTCAGAAATTTCATGCTTCGCCTCAATGGTGAATTTTGATGGCATTGCATCAGCCAGCACGAATACGAAATTTTTATCGGTCTTAAAGATGGATCGTTTAAAATTAGCAAGCCTTGAAAAATTCGATGCAAAGCTGTTATCAACGAGCACGATCACATTTTTGTCGGATTTTATGAAAGCCGCGGCGGCGGAAAAAAGATTCTCTCCCTGCTTGATATTTCCAAATGAATAGCCTGATCTCTCGTCGATGTGCAGATCGGGCTGGCAAGTAACAACAATGATATTTTTCTGGTCCATTGCACTGCCATCAAATGTCGCGGAAGCGCTGATAAATTTTGGGCGCACCAGAGCAAACTCCTGCCTATAGCTTTTATTTTGATTCAAGGTTTGCAGTCCTATCTTCCTGAATTCTCCCGCAATAAAGTCAGCTGCCTTATCAATGTCAGGCGTGAATGTTCTGCGACCGCGCATCTCATCGGACGATAAAACCTTTTCAATTCTTTCTACTTCTTTTGCATTGATAATGTCATCGATCCTGGTCTGCCCGAATAAAAAAGAGGTTGTCATGATTAACAACCCCAGGAGTAGGAAATTCTTCACTTTGATTGATTTGTTTTTTGTACGGACTTCGACAATATGCAATTGGCAACTGACAAGAGCACCTTGCCCATTGCCTTTTGCCTTTTGCCCATTGCCTATTTCTTTAAAGACTCATCATCTCCTTAAACTTCACCGTTTGCCGACGGCTGACCTCAATTTTTTCACCGCCCTTCAACTCCAGTAGGAGTCCACCGTTAAAATAAGGTTCGATCTTGTCGATCATCCGGAGGTTCACAATGTGTTTTCGGTTTGCGCGGAAAAACATTTTTTCATCCAACCTCTCTTCGAGTGCATTCAGTGATTTTAATATAAGTGGTTTGTTATTCGCGAAGAAAACCTTTGCATAATTGCCTACACTTTCAAACAAGCGAATGTCGCTTAGTTTTACAAACCAGCAGCGTTCTCCATCCTTTACAAAGACCTGGTCACTTTCCGTGAGCAGAGTACGGTTAACATGCTCACCATTGGTCATGGGTTCCCTGGTTTCAACAAAATGCAATTTCTGAATGGCATCTGCCAGCCTTTTAGGTTCAACCGGCTTTAACAAATAGTCCAGGGCATTTACTTCAAACGCCTTTAATGCATATTCATCGTAGGCCGTTGTAAAAATTACATGGGGAGATCTTTCGAGGCTTGCCAACATATCAAAACCAGTTTTGCCTGGCATTTGAATATCGAGAAAAATCAGGTCTGGGTTTTGTGCTTCGATCTTTGCAATCCCTTCTTCGGCGTTAGCCGCTTCATCCACTACTTCTATTTCAGGAAAATCCTGCAATAATTTCCGTAATTCGGCTCTTGCCAGCCGCTCGTCGTCGATGATAATTGCTCTCATGTAAATACCCCCATTCCGCCTCAGGCGGAGAGTTTTGAAATTACTCCTTATGCAGGAGCGCATCTATGTTTTAAAAAATCAGGTTAAAGAACTTAAGGAAATAAAGCTAAAAGAATTTAAGATAATCACTAACAACATTATTAAAGAATGATCTCACAAGTGAAGCTACCTCGGTTCGCCCTTTAGGGTGACAGGGGCCACGGGAATAAGCACCCTTGCCTCTACAGTGGACGGCGTTACCTGCCTGATCTCAAAACTTGCTTTATCGCCGTACAATAAACCAAGACGATTTTGTGTGCTCGATAATCCAAAGCCCTCGGCATTCAACCCCCCGTTTAAATTGCCGGTATTTTGGACGGCTAATTCATGATAATGATTTTTGAAATCAGAAATAATTTTTATCACTCCACCCCTGATGTGTTTGCTGATGCCATGCTTGATCGCATTTTCTACAAGCGTCTGCAGCATCATTGGAGGCACTTGCTGATCAAGAGTATCCTCGTCAATTTCATATTCTACTTGCAAACGATCTTCAAAGCGCATGTTCTCCAATGCCAGGTAATCTTTTACAATATTCAATTCTTTTTCAAACGTCACGGTCTCTGCCTTATCCACCTGCATGCTGCTTCTTAAGATATTGCTTAACTCGGTGATTGCGGTCCTTGCACGCGCCGGATTTTCATCAATCAATGCCCTGATACTGTTCAGCGAATTAAAAATAAAATGTGGATTGATATGCGCCTTGATCGTCTTTAATTCAAGCTCTTTGATCAATGCTTCCAGCTGAAACGTATCTAATTGCTGGCGCCGGCTTTTTTCAATGAAGTGATAGAAATAATAGATCAATAACCACGGCAAAATGAAAAGGCCATTGTCAATCGTTGAGCCGGATAATTTGGCAAGAAAGGTTAATTTCTTTGAACTCTCCCCTTCCAGGTTAAAAAATGTATTAGCTCCTAAGATCAAAAGACTAAACAACAGAGACGTTACGATCAACGCTATGGCTAATTTAGGGATCACTTTTTCGATGGACTCCATGACCCATCCTCTCCATTTAATAAAAAGCCGAAGTACATGCGTTGTAAGAATGCCCGCTACAAAAACAATAGCAATGCGAGCAAGCAGCACACCGTTGGATATAGAAATTTTGTATGCGTGAGCGAAAAAGAGCATAATGATTCCCACAATGCCCCAACCAGCAATCTGGCATAACCAATATCTTGAATTTGCACTTCCCATAGCCTGGCAAATTAACCAATGATTTCTTCGCTAGCTGCTGTAAATATACCAGTGGAAGATAAGTCTTACAAATGGAGCAAAGAAATCCTTAAAAGCCTCTTCGGCAGAGAAATCCTTACAGATGGCAATTGTAGCGAATCTTTAATGATTACCGAAGTGAAAAATGCTATTTTTGTGTGTTAATCAATGCGCATGGAAATCACACCAGGAGAATTATTGAGGCAAATCAATTCCCCCGATGATTTAAAGAAGCTTCCCCGCGAAAACCTTCACCAACTTTGTGATGAGCTGCGCCAATACGTCATTGATGTGGTCAGTGTGCATGGAGGCCATTTTGGCGCCAGCCTTGGCGTTGTCGAATTAACTGTCGCTCTTCATTATATTTTTAAGACCCCTTACGACCAACTAGTCTGGGACGTCGGTCACCAGGCCTACGGACATAAAATCCTCACAGGTCGTCGCGAAAATTTTATCTCGAACAGAAAATATAGAGGACTCAGCGGTTTTCCAAAGAGAAGCGAAAGTGAATATGACACGTTTGGAGTCGGCCATTCTTCCACTTCGGTTTCTGCTGCCCTGGGAATGGCAATGGCAGCAAAATATAAAGGTGAAAATGACCGGAAAACTGTTGCGATAATTGGCGATGGTGCGATGACTGCGGGTATCGCATTCGAAGCGCTCAACCATGCGGGCGTCGCTGATACCGATATGCTCATTATTCTTAACGACAATTGCATGAGCATTGATCCGAACGTAGGCGCATTAAAAGAATATTTGACGGACATCACAACGTCACCTACTTATAATAAAGTAAAAGATGACGTTTGGAAGTTGCTTGGAAAATTACCGGTTGGAAAAAATTTCACACGTGCTATGGCGCACAAACTCACGGAAGGTTTAAAGGGTATGGTGAGCAGCAGTGCCAATTTGTTTGAGGCATTAAAGCTTCGGTATTTTGGGCCCATCGACGGACATAATGTGACTAAGCTCGTTGATACGTTAAAAGATCTGAAAGAAATTCCTGGTCCAAAATTGCTGCACATAATAACAGTGAAGGGCAAAGGGTATGACCTGGCAGAAAAAGACCAAACGAAATGGCATTCCCCGGGACTGTTTGATAAAATCACCGGTGAGATCTACAAAAAGAAGTTCGACCTTCCTCAACCGCCAAAGTACCAGGATGTTTTTGGTCACACCATCATTGAGCTTGCAGAAAAAAATGAAAAAATATTTGGTATTACTCCTGCCATGCCAAGCGGTTCATCATTAAAATTTATGATGGAAAAAATGCCGCATCGTGCATTTGATGTTGGAATTGCCGAACAACATGCAGTCACGCTCAGTGCCGGTATGGCAACGCAGGGGATGAAAGTGTTTTGCAATATCTATTCGTCTTTTATGCAACGAGCGTATGACCAGGTGATACATGATGTAGCCATTCAAGAGCTTCCTGTCATATTTTGTTTGGACAGGGCGGGTCTTGTCGGGGAAGACGGACCTACTCATCACGGTGCTTATGATATTACATACATGCGTTGTGTGCCCAACATGATCGTAAGTGCTCCCATGAATGAAAGTGAATTGCGCAACCTGATGTACACGGCGCAACTTGATACGACAAAAAATCCTTTTGTGATCCGTTACCCTCGCGGTGAAGGTGTGACGCCCGAATGGAAAACGGAGATGAAAGAAATTGAAATCGGCAAGGGCAGAAAATTAAGAGACGGGCAGGATATTGCGATTCTTTCTTTTGGTCATCCTGGGAATTTTGCAGCATCAGCTATCCGTGACCTCAAGAACGATGGCTTGAATGTGGCCCATTATGACCTGCGCTTCGCTAAACCATTGGATGAAGCGTTGCTCGCAGAGGCGTTGGCCAGGTATCAAAAAATAATTACCGTAGAAGATGGAACAGTGGTTGGCGGTTTCGGAAGCGCCATACTGGAGTTTGCAAACACTCACGGTTATAAAAATGAAGTGAGGATCTTGGGGATCCCGGACAGGATTATAGAACATGGACCTCCAAAAGAATTACATCGGGAATGTGGTTATGATGCACAGGCCATCAAGGAAGCTGTTCTGGAAATGATGAAAGATACTATCCGGGTTAAGGTTAAGATTTAGGTTGAAGTTGAGGCAATTCTCTATCTTTAAAGCATCAGTTAATAAAAATACCGCAATCTGACAATGGCTGTCACTTCGAGCCGGTGTCACTAATGGCATGCGATGCAAGACTTGTGCTTATTTAACTTTTCTTCGCGTCTCATTTGAAAAAGATTTCTTGCTTGAGGAAATTTGATCTTGCTCTTCGCTTTTTTTATCATTGATCCAATTTAACATCGGTTGCCAAAGATTTTCTTTAGACTGGATCTTAAAAAAACCCAAATGCCCCATCCTCTTTTTCCCAATTTGTGCCGGGTCTATGTGATACCAGGTGAGGCGGGCCGAGGCAAAATGTTCTAATAACCCTTGTACACTGCTTTGCTGTGACCGCCAGTCGTCTGAAAAACTGAAGATCAGCAAGGGCACCTCCAATTTGCGATAATTGTTATCGGGAAAATCGTCAAACAGGCCATTTGGATTATTACACCAGTGGAGCCATTCAAACATGACGCCTTTCGGCAGGTCATTTAAAACGCCTAATTCTCTTCCCGGAAAGTATCCAAAGAGCCAACTGATAGCCTTTACAAAATTTTTTACTGCGCCAAGCCAGATCTTTTCTCGCCAGCGGCGCAGCCGGGTACAGGATAATGCACAATTCACTAAAACGATCCGGTTGATGAACTGACTTGCGGGAGCAAGCCCTACGATCTCTCCGCCGATGCCATGACCCATGAATATTAATTCTTGTTTGGAAAATTGATTTTTTGCATAACGTAACACAGCATCCAGATCTTGCTGTGCCCAGTTCTCAAGATTTGCTTTAAATCCTTTCAGGGTGCCTGTCGCCGACTCACCGGTGCCACGAAAATCAAAAGTGATCACTGCAAATTTGTTTTCTCTGAAAAAACACGCTATATCATAATAAAACTTTTGGGTCACTTGCGCAGAAGGAGATATGATGATGACCCTGGTTGTGTCTTCATCGGGGACGTAAACTCTTAGTTCAATTTTTTTCCCATCCTTTGTTCGTATCGTTTCCAATCTAACCATATATTGCCTCACCAGACAAATTTCTACTTACCGGCTGAGAAACCGCCAGTATTTGATTGTTCACAGGCTCTGTATGATTGAAACGACCATTTGAGTGAGGCAGCACGATGGATCATGAAAGCAGATTCAACAGCTCTTCGCGACGGTTTTTTGAAACGGGGATCTTCATCTTATTTTCCATGACCAGGTAACCACCATCACCACGAATAAATTCGCGGACCCGGTTGAGATTAATGACGTGAGAATTGTGAGGTCGGAAAAAATCAAAAGGCACCAACATGTCTTCAAACTCCTTCAGCGTTTTTGATATCACTCTCTTTCTCCCTTCGGCGAGATAAACATTGGTATAATTGCTGTTGGCTTCACAAACAATTATGTCGTGAGGGTCAACAAACTCAATGCTCTCTTTGGACGTAAGAGCAATTCTTCCAAGCTTCCCTTTTTTCTCAGCTTGCACATTGGTGAATAACCCCTCGATTAGTTCAGCAGGAATCTTGTTTTGATTTTTTTTCAGATGTTTATCAATGGCGTCTTTCAGCTCTTTGTTTTGCACCGGCTTCAACAGGTAGTCGAGAGCACTGAATTTTACCGCCTGAATCCCGAAATTATCATACGCAGTTGTAAAAATTATATCAAAAGAAATGTCGCGGCCAATTTCTTCCAATACATCAAATCCCGTCAACATAGGCATTTCAATGTCCAGGAACAAAAGATCAGGAGGATTCGCCTTAAGGTATTTCACCCCTTCCTCCGGATCTTCGAAAGAAGAAACCACACTCACATCGGTACAATAATTTTCCAGCTTCCACTTCAGCGTGTCAATGCTGTCCCTCTCATCGTCGATAATGACTGCGTTTATCATAAAAATATTTTTAAACCGGTATTATTAATTCTACCTGTGTGCCCTTTGGTTCTCCTTCACTGTTTTCGATGTCATGAATATGAACTGAGGTATTAATGTTGTACAATTTATTAATGATCTCTATCCGATCTGCGGTGATCTGCATCCCCATCGACCGTTTATAAGTATTTTGTTTTTGCTCTTTTAATTCGGCTGGCCAATTTCTTCCAATACATCAAATCCCGTCAACATAGGCATTTCAATGTCCAGGAACAAAAGATCAGGAGGATTCGCCTTAAGGTATTTCACCCCTTCCTCCGGATCTTCGAAAGAAGAAACCACACTCACATCGGTACAATAATTTTCCAGCTTCCACTTCAGCGTGTCAATGCTGTCCCTCTCATCGTCGATAATGACTGCGTTTATCATAAAAATATTTTTAAACCGGTATTATTAATTCTACCTGTGTGCCCTTTGGTTCTCCTTCACTGTTTTCGATGTCATGAATATGAACTGAGGTATTAATGTTGTACAATTTATTAATGATCTCTATCCGATCTGCGGTGATCTGCATCCCCATCGACCGTTTATAAGTATTTTGTTTTTGCTCTTTTAATTCGGCTGCCTTTTTTCTTCCAATGCCATTATCGCGGATAACGCACAACAAGTTGTTTTCATTTTTATATACCCCCAGCTCCACTTTTCCCAGTTCGCCATTCTTCTTGTGCATCAGGCCGTGCCAGTTGGCATTTTCATTATAGGGCTGTTTGAGCATCGGATGGATAAATATTTAATTGGAGTCTATGTTTTCGT
>VBAQ01000081.1:11614-19640 GCA_005883765.1 Bacteroidota bacterium | reverse complement strand
TTGTCTTTAAATCGCAGGCTTTCCATTTGCATGTAAAGTTCTAATGCTTCCAGCTCATCTTTCAGACTAATATAGTTGGAGCGTGAATGTTGCAGGATCAACCTCATCAGTCTCGCAAAATTGTTCAAATACTCCGATGCTTTTTTTGACTCGTTGCGGATAATGTAACTGTCTATTGAATTAAGGCTGTTGAAAAGAAAATGAGGATTCATTTGTGCCAGCAATGCACTCATTTCAACGTTGGCTAATTTCTTTTCATACTCGGATTTAAGCCTTTGTTTTTTCTTAAGTTGGCTAACCCTGTAACGGTAAAGCCAGTAAACACTTGCTGCAACGGTGATCAGTATGCCGGTTCGAAACCACCAGCTAAGCCAAAAAGGAGTGGCAATATGCACCGGTAGTTCAAGAATATTTTTATTCCAAATTCCTTCATTATTGGCCGCCTGCAATTGAAATGCATAATCACCGCCGGGGACGTTCGTGTAATTGGCATAGCGCCGGCCCGCGGCTTCCGTCCAGTCATCAAATCCACTCAAGCGATAGCGAAATTTCACATCCTTAGACATGGTGTATGCCTGCGCCGAGAAGCCAATAGAAAAAAAGTTTTGCCTGTATTTTAGCCGTAAAGGCGAGTCACTCATTGCAAAACAATACGGTTGATTCAATACCTCCACGCCGGCAATGTAGGGAACAGGAATTTCTTTGTTCCGCTTAAATTCAAGAGGGTTAGCGATGGTAATATCATTACGGCCACCAAAGATCATCTCGCCAGATGGAAGAAACGAAAAATGAAAAAAGTCTGGTTCATTAATGCCATATTGAAAATTATAGGTTGAGAGGGATAAGTTATCTGCATTGACCTTCACCAATTCTTTAAGGGTGTATCCCCATACCTCTCCGCGAACATCAGTTGCCAACTGGTAAACAATCCCAGACAAGTCCCTATCCTTTATGTTTAATTTTTGGATGATTCCCCGCTCTGGTTGGTTTGACAATGCATAACCGAGCCATCCATCCCCACCGCTTACCCAAACTCTGCCTTTTCTGTCTTCAGCAAACGAAAGTGCCACAGGAAAACTATTCGCTTCATTTTTTGCGTAGATGAAATTGACGATCGAATTTTTAGCAACGATCAACACACCTAACCCACCCGAAGTCTGAAACCAGATATTACCATGGCTGTCTTCGAACAGATTGTTAAGCCAGCCAATTGGATTACTCGTATCAGCGGCCGATATCTGCAGTTTGTAACTGGTGTAATTATTTGTTTCCGGTTTCCATCTTATTAAACCGTCGGCATCATTAGCCAACCATATGTACCCCGAATGATCGAGAAGAAGTTCTCGTCGATGTGCAGGCGTAAACGGAAGCGTTTTATGTATGGCCGTGATTGTTTTGCGTTTTTCAGAAAAACGAAACATTCCTTTATCACCTGAAATGATGTAATCGCCGCCAGGCAGTTGAATGAATCCCCTGATCGCTTCGATCTCCTTTTTAAAACTCTCCTGGTGGGGAAAGGGAGTCTTTGTCCATTCTTTTTTCACCTTGTCAAAATGATAGATCCCATCTGTAAGGCGGGGGCAAACCGTAATATTGTTTCCGGATTTGTCTGACAAAATATAAAACGCATAAGCCCAATCAACGTTCGAAAGGTTTTTAAATGAATAGCGGGCAAATTGCTGCACGGCGGGATCGTAATATTGCAGCCCATTGATGTTTTGATACCAGACCCTGTTGGCCTCATCAATAAAATCGATGGCATAAAATTCATTCTTTAGACCATCGTTAAATCTAGCCCAGGTCACTTCTTTTAACCTGGTATCGTAGATAGCCAACCCCGCTCCAGACGTTATCCATATCTCGTGCTCACTTCTCCTTGAAATATTGCTGATGGGCCCAGTCAAGATCTTCTTTCCCATTTCAGTTTTCACATACAAGGGTGTAAAAGTTTCTTGCACGGGGTCAAAAACATTTACGCCGGCTGCCCAGCTGCCCACATATAACAAACCATCGTCGTGATTGTACATTCGGCGAAACGCATTCACGGCGACCTGGTAATCTTTGTTTTTTTGGGGGAACGTATAAAGCCTTACATCGCCGGAGTATTTATTTACCCGCTGAAGGCCACCAGGTGTCCCCGCCCATATGATGGAGTCATTTGTTTTTGATGCTGCTATACTCAGAATAGCATTGTCAGAGCCTAAAGCCGGTTTCAACAGAGGGAATTTTTCACGTGACAAAGAAAAAAAACGGAAATCATCTTTGGCTTTATCATACATACACAATCCCCTATCCCTTGTCCCTATCCAAACAGTTCCGGAAGCATCACTGTAAAGTGTCGTCACACTCTGATCAAATCTTCTTTTTAGACTGTCTGCTTTTCGAAAGCCTAAAAATTGGTAATGCCTGAAAGTGTTATCCGTTGTATTGAGTACGGAAATTCCCTGGCTCGTACCTAACCAAACACAATTTTTGACCGGTAGAACTGTATTGATGGAATTTTCAAAAAGGTAATAACGAAGGTCGGGGCCTGCTTGAAAAACTTTAACTAATTGCCCATCGAACCGGCAAAGACCCTCAGCGGTTCCTATCCATACAAAGCCATCGCTGCCCTTGCGCAAAGAGCGAATGTCGTTTACAGGCAGACCGTTTTCCTTGTTGATAACTACTGCCTGGTCGAATTTGAATTGGGCATGGGTTGTAACCGCTATAAGTAAATAAGCAGTAAATACGAGTTTTATTGCTTTGCAGGCAGGCATGACAGTAGCAATGGCTTAAATAATTTACGACTTCTATTACAATCACTCATCGGTCTGTGCAACTAAATGATTTCTTGTGGTTGAAACAACAGGTATTGATTGAAACGCTACCCGGATTGAGTACGGAATTTAAGTTGTTGAGCCAACCCAAGAATTTGTCGCCAAATTTTCAGAAACGATGTAAGAACGGCACCTCTCAAAAAAAACATGTATCCGTTACCCCAAACGGGCAGTAGGCTAATCAATCATTTTTACCAGTTATCATCGGTCGTAATCTTGTGATCATTTACAAAAGACACCAATGAGAGCTCAATAAAAATAAAACACGGCCCGTGAAAGATAACAGCTTGAAATCTGTTTTTAATGACCAATATAAAGAGCATGTACCATAAAGATAACAATGTGTGCTGTGTATCGCAGCCTTAACTCTGGGTATTTCAATTTTTAGAATCAAAAACCTTAACTATTGAACCTTATCAACATGAAAAGAACTCTTTTTGTGCTTTGAGCAATGGTGGGCTAAATCATTATGCCCTTGTCAGATGTGGTTTGTTTGGTACCTGAAGCCGGATGTTAGCCATTTCTAAGTTTTATCCCTGAGATCAATTTCTTAAATTTAAGAAAGCAATCCCACCAATGATCTCCAGGGCCACCTATACGCTGTTGACGTGGATCATTATCCTCGCGGGTGATCTGAAAGCACAACCGTTCACCCCACACTATCATTTTAAGCATCTTAATGTACAAAACGGGCTAACTCAAAATATTGTTTACCATTTTTTGCAGGACAGCCGCGGATACATGTGGATAGGTACTCACAACGGCCTAAGCTTGTATGATGGAATAAAAACAACCAACTTCCTTCATGATGATCAAAACACTAAATCTATCGCAAGAAATTTCATTTCGGGCATAGTGGAGGATTCTTTTCACCAGGTCTGGGTTAGTAATGAGAATGGAATTGAGCGATACAATAGGGCTGATAACTCCTTTACACACTTTGGCATTGACGTGTCTGATGGTACAAAGGACTATACTTATTGTCAATTGTTGGGCTTCGTCTCCGATCATGAATTGTGGTTCCTGGAAACAAAAACAAGAACAGTCAATTCACTGGACACCCGAAGCCAAAAGACCTCTTTTGTTGCTGAATTGGATGCTGATAACGCCGTTTTGTTTAGAGGATCTGCGCAAACCATCCATATCTGGTCTACATACAACAAAGGCACGATACACCAGGTCTACAGAGATAAAAAATTAATCAGCAAGCACACATATTTTTCGGGGAAGGAGGGATCGATAACCAGGCCCGAATTGGTCGTCAGTCATGTATTTCAGCAGAATGATAGTACTGTTTGGATATCCACCAATGAAGGCCTGGTAAGGTTAAACCCGATACTAGACCGATTTAGTGTATATAACAAATGGCACGATCATAAAGTAGGTGAAGTGAGATACGCTGCTCTTTCACCCAATGGAAAGCTATGGATCGCAACCGGCGGCTACGGCGTTTACACATTTGACATAACAGCAAATCAATTCATTGACAATTTCAGAAATAATAAACTAGATCCCCACAGCCTCTGCAGTGACAATATCGTGACGCTGTATTTTGACCGGGTTGGCAATGTTTGGTGTGGCAGCTATGGAAATGGAAGCAGTTATTCCAACATACAGAATGTGCTTTTTGCGAACCACCTTCCCAAGGCCGAAACACAAGCCTGGAAAACCGATAACAATATTTTATGGTTAGGGACAGACGCTAGCCAAAATATATGGTGCATGCTGGCAGATGCTCCCGGGGTGTGGAGGCTCACCAGCGATCTTAAAATAAAAATGCACAAGACACCGCAGTTACAAGACCGAACACCTTTCACTGGTTACCTGACCAAATTACTTTTCGATAACAACAACAATATTTGGTGTGGCACGAATAAGGGACTCTTCAAGTATAGTATTTCAACCAATATCATGCGGCCCGTAAAATATAAGCTCATCAGCGAGGAGGTGCAGGGAAGCATTTGGATCAAGGGAATGACCTGGTTGAATGACAGCTCAATAATTTTTTCAACTTACGCGGGGCTTTATCACGTCACGAATGTATCGACCAACCCCGTTGTGTCACCCATTATGTTTCTCCAGCCGGGCGCCTACATTGGTTTTGAAACACTTTTTCATGACAAAAATGATTTTGTCTATATAAAATCTATCAATGATTCTTTATACATCCTGAGGCCAGTTAACAATGAAAAAAACTTTGAACTCTTTAAGTCCATGCACCTGATGCCGGATGTCAATTATTTTTTTAATGCTGGCAACGATTCTATTATTTACATCGCAACAAACTATGGGCTTTATAAAATCAACAACAATAATTTTCGACTGGCCAGGGAGACCTGTAATAATAAACTCTCACTCACGGATATTCGAAGCATATTCAAACGAGAGAATAAACTTTGGATCTTTGGAGAGAAGGGACTTTATGTTTTTGATGAAACAAACCAGCAAGGAAGAACCTACACAGTTGAAGATGGACTGTCTTCCAATGAATTTAGTTTCTCTTCACTGGTCCTCAATCCCGATCAAAAATGTGTAGTGGGCACAACCAATGGCCTTGTCTCTTTCAACCCCGGCCAGCTACAGGGAGCGATCACTCCGCCAGGTGCGCAGCTTACGGGCATTTACATCAACGACGTTCTGTACGCTGCCACGCCCAGCTCCAATGAAATAAATAAGATCGATCTTTCATTCAGGCAAAATACCTTTTCATTTGATTTTTCGACCATCGGGTTTCAACACCTGTCTGATTGCGGCTTTGAGTACAAGCTCGAGGGATATGATGAAAATTGGATTCAAAGCGGCGCTGTCCATTATACAAGATATAGTAAAATCCCACCGGGGGAATATATTTTTAGCCTGCGGGTTATCGATCCCCTTGGCAAAGCCAGTCCACTCTCAAAAAGCCTTGAAATTCACATTGCGAAAGCATTCTGGCAAACTAATGGCTTCAAGGCCCTGGTGCTTGTCATCATGATCCTGGGTGGATGGCTTCTTTCCAGAGCCTACTTCAGTTATAAGCTCGGAAAACAAAAACGTGAATTTGAAAGACAACAACTCATCGAAAAGGAAAGAACGCGCATCGCCACGGACATGCATGATGATCTTGGGGCAGGTTTGTCGAGAATAAAATTTTTAAGCCAGTCAATCCTGAACAAAAAGCTTAAAGACGAAATCATAAAAACCGAGCTGGAAAAGATCACTTCTTTCTCCGATGAAATGTCGGAGAAAATGGGAGAGATCGTTTGGGCCCTAAATGAAAAAAATGACACGCTTGCCGACCTGATCGCCTACACGCGGTCTTACGCGGTTGAGTATCTCGCCAATCACAATATTCAATGTGATGCCAAGACACCCTTTAACCTACCTGGGAACTTCATAACCGGGGAGACCCGTCGCAACATCTTTTTGTCGGTAAAGGAGTGCCTTCACAACATTGTAAAACACTCCGGGGCCACTAGAGTATGCTTTTCCGTGGAGCTCGACGGTCGGATGAAAATTATTATCCATGACAATGGCAAAGGCATTGACCTGGACCATCGAAGAGCCTTTAGCAACGGCATCGACAATATTAACAAAAGAATGAAAGAAATAAATGGGGAAGTAAAATTTTTCAATGACCACGGTACAAGAGTGTCACTAAGTATCCCGTTAACATTATAACGTTCGTCCTATTGGTAATTGGTGACACCACACTTAATTTTATAGCTTCATGCCTATTCGCGTTTGCATAGTTGAAGACCTCGCTGAGGTAAGAGACGGATTAACCGAACTTGTTCAGTCAGATGAAGAACTTCTTATGGTGAGCAGTTTTAAGGATGCAGAAACGGCAATTCAAAAACTCCCTGCATTACAAGCAGACATTGTTATCATGGACATTAACCTTCCTGGTATGAGTGGAATAGATTGCATCAAAACAATCAAAGAGAAATGCACGGACACTCAATTCATGATGTTCACTGTTTATGAAAATGATGAAAAAGTAGTGCAAGCATTGAAAGCTGGAGCCACAGGTTATTTATTGAAACGGACTGAACCGCAGCGCATTCTTGATAGTATAAAAGAACTCAATCAGGGAGGCTCTCCTATGAGCAGCAACATTGCCCGCAAGCTTCTAACTATTTTCGTTCACGAAAAAGGAAAAACGAAAAAAGAAATTCTTTCCAATCGGGAGAATGAAGTATTGCAATTATTAGCGGATGGTTTATTGTATAAAGAAATTGCCGATCGTCTCTATATCGGTCATGGCACCGTGCGCCAGCATATACATAATATTTATGAAAAGCTCCATGTACACAATCGCACTGAAGCAGTAAATAAATACTTTGAAAGAAACTGAGAGCGATGCTCGCTTCATGCTTGATCTTTCATGTTTGACGTTTCCTTCAATAGATGCTTCCCACTTATTCGCTTCGCCCGTATAACATTCGTTATAGTGAATCCTGACGATTTTCCTATTGACCTGCGATAGACAGCTATCTAACTTCAACAAGAAAAATTTTTTGCTCATCAGTATATTTTCTGATTCCTACTCAAAGAACCCGAACTATCACCTCTGTGAAGAATTTTCAAATTGATATACTAAAACTTACACAAATGAAAAAGTTTCTTCTGCTTCCGATCATCGCAATTTTATTTTTTCTGTCTTCATTCGCACAAGGCGTAGGCATTAATAATGATGGGTCAGCGCCAAACGCGAGCGCAATGCTGGATGTAAAACATCCCAACAAAGGATTACTTGTCCCAAGAGTAACGCTTACCGGCACAGGTGATGTCAGCACCATTCCATCGGCTGCTACTTCATTACTGGTATATAATACCGCTACAAATGGTACTGGTGCTACAGCCGTGATTCCTGGATTCTATTATTGGAGCGGTGCGGCGTGGCTGAGACTTAATGCCGGGTCCGGATCCAGTAGTTCCTGGCTGCTTACAGGGAATATCGGAACAATAGATGGGACAAATTTTATTGGTACCACTGATAACACACCTTTTAATATCAGAGTAAATAATCAAAAGGCAGGAAGGATTGATCATATTCTAAAAAATACTTTTTGGGGTTATCAGGCTGGCGATTCAAATACAATAGGCGATGGAAATACTGCCAATGGCACGTCGGCACTTCAAAACAATACCAATGGATTCAGCAACACTGCCAGCGGGGCGTATGCGCTTTGATCAAATACATCAGGATTCGAAAACGCCGCCAC
>VBAQ01000081.1:0-11509 GCA_005883765.1 Bacteroidota bacterium | reverse complement strand
ATACTGCCAACGGGTACGTTGCGCTTTCGTACAATACCACAGGAAATACGATCACTGCCACCGGGTTTCAGGCACTTTTTGCAAACACAACCGGACATAGCAATGTAGGAATAGGTGCTGCGGCTTTATGGTACAACACCACCACATCAAACCTTGTTGCCATCGGGGACTCAGCATTATATTATAATTACGACGGTGTTTGGAATACTGCTGTCGGATCCAAAGCTCTTCATTCAAATACAGTGGGAAATGGCAACACGGCAAATGGTTTCGAGGCCCTCTATTCAAATACGATAGGAAGTGGAAACAGCGCAAATGGATTCAATGCACTTTATTCAAATACTACAGGATATGGCAACACCGCTGATGGCAATTTTGCACTTAGGTCAAATATCGGAGGAAATCAAAATACCGCCCATGGATCTCTTGCACTCACTTCAAATACAAGTGGAAGTCAAAACACTGCCAACGGCTACCAGGCTCTACTATTAAATAGTACAGGAGATCAAAACACTGCTAATGGCCAGGGCGCACTTTTTTCGAACAGTACAGGAACTGGTAACACCGCCAATGGAGTAAATGCGCTTTATTCAAATGGACCAGGAGTGCAAAACACCGCTGTGGGCTTGAATGCACTTTATTCAAACGGAGTAGGGAGCTACAACACCGCTGTAGGGTACGAAGCAGATGTACTTTTCGGTGATTTAACAAATGCAACGGCACTTGGCTGGGGCGCAAAAGTAAGTGCCAGCAACACCGTACAAATTGGTAGCTCAGGCGTTACCGACATTTACTTTGGAAGTGGAAGCGCCACGTTACATGCAAGCAGTGTGATAACACCTTCGGATAAAAGGTTCAAATATGGTATACAAAACAACGTACCCGGATTGGATTTTATTACAAAGCTCAAAGCTGTTACCTATTATTTTGACGAGGAAAAATTCGCTGAGTTCAGTAAAACAGGTGTCATTAATAGCAGCCCCGTAAAACCTGCATTGTACACTGGCAAAAAGCAACTACACACGGGCTTTCTTGCACAGGACGTCGAAAAAATAGCACGGCAATTAGCATATGACTTCGACGGCGTTCATGCACCAATAAATGACAAAGATCATTACAGCCTTGCGTACAGTCAGTTCATAATGCCTTTGGTAAAATCAGTACAGGAGCAACAGCAGATAATCGAAGATCAAAATAAAAAAATAGCCAGCCAGGCTGAACAAATAAAAAAAATGAACGAAAAAATTGAAGCTCTTGCAAAGGCAGTTGACCTATTAACTCACAAATAAAACATCAGTATGAAAAATATTCTTATACTTCTTCTGCTGATTGGTTGTATTATACGATCATCCGCGCAGGGTTCACTGCGGACTGCATCGGGCGCAACTATTAAGACTGCAAACAATGCCTTTATAGTTCTCGATAATATGCATGTAGTTAACAACGGAAGTTTTATTCAAGCTATTGGAGACGGCACAACAAAATTTACAGGCGATGCTGATGTAAATATTTCCGGCAGCAGCATGGTAGCTTTTGATAAACTCAACATTAGCAAAACGGCAAGCATCAAAGTGGCACTTCAGCAAAATGTAAGTGTTGTCGGGCAGGTAACCTTTACATCGGGCTTGCTTGATCTAACCAATTCAGTGTTGAACTTAGGCACAACCGGCACGGTGACCGGCGAAACGGAAGCAAACCGGATCTTTACTTTTGGCAATGGTTATGTGCAAATCGTTAGTACATTGAACGCACCGGTAGCTAGCAATCCTGGAAATCTGGGTGCTATCATTACCTCAAGCAAGAATTTAGGAAGTGTAACTATCAGGCGGGGACATTTAGCGCAAGCGAATGTTTCGGGATCTACACCCGGCATTCGCCGGTACTATGATATCCTGCCTGCCAATGATAACGGCTTAAAAGCTACTCTGCGTTTTCAATATTTTGATGCCGAACTGAATGGCCTTAACGAAACCACGCTCGAATTATGGAACCAGGGGAAAAAAAATTGGACCTATATCGGCTATACCAGTCGTAACGCAAGTACTAATTACGTAGAAAAGACAGGTATCAATACTCTATCCAGATGGACATTATCAGGTGCAATAAATCCTACGATTGCGAAAACTGTTAACAAAGATGCAATTAAAGAAAATTCAGAAATCAAAAATCAATTATCGGTTTGGCCGAACCCCGTATTAGAATCAGTGAATCTCACTATTGATGTAACCAAATCTTCATCAGTGACCTTAAGATTATACAATGCAACGGGTTCACTTATTTTAATGCGCCAGGGAAAATTATCGGCTGGCAAAAATATGATGAGCATAGACATGAGTAGGCTGCCGGCAGGCACATACAATTTAATAGCAGATTGTGGCGGATTTAGCCAAATTAAACAGTTAATAAGACAATAAGAGAAATTCTTTAGGTAGGTTTCTAAGGGAGAAAACAGGGAAAACTTGCGTTCTCTTTATAACATTCGTTATAGCAAATACTGATTTTTTTCCTATTGACCCACGATAAACAGCTATCTAACTTCAATCTCGCAATGTTTTTATTGCCATTCCTCTCATTTTTAAAAACTCCTGGTTATGAAAAAATTAATTCTGCTGGCAACACTGCTAATCGCTGTTCATTTTACCCAAGCCCAGCTTTTAAAAAAATTAAAAGATAAAGTCGACAATAAAGTGAACAAGAAGGTTGATGATGCAACGAGTGGAAAGAAAGATGACAATACAAACAGCGATAACTCAAGTGGCAATAACGGAAAAAATGAAAGCAGCCAGGAAAATGCAGGTACAATCAAGGCATATAGCAAATATGATTTTGTACCCGGCGAAAGAATTATTGTGTTTGAAGATTTCGCGCAGGATGCAGTTGGAGATTTTCCTGCTAAATGGAACACCAATGCTTCTGGTGAAGTTGTAACCCTTGACGGAAAACCGGGTCACTGGCTTAGAATAAATAAGCAAGGCGTGTTCATGCCCGAGTTTATTGATTCGCTCTCCGACGATTTTACTTTTGAATTTGATTTGCTCTGTGATAATCCGGGCGGAATATGGGCCCTTTATACCAGCGTCGCGATGCTTTTGGACCGCGATCATCCGGAAAGCTGGAACCAGGCACCCAGTCGTTTTACATTTACCGTAGCTCCAGGGGCTGATGGGAATAGCACTTCCGCGATTGAGCGTCGCAAAGATGGTGTTGGCGAAGCCAGTACTTCCACAACCACCAAACAATTTTCTGATAAAACAAAACCGGTGCACATTGCAGTGTGGCGGCAAAAAGAAAGAATACGGGTGTATTTCAATGAAGAAAAGGCATGGGATTTACCCAAAGCAATGTCTAAAGATGCAAAGTACAGCTCCGTCGTTTATTGGCTCCAGGGACCCGGTCAGAACGCCAGCTATTACATGAGTAACCTCCGGCTGGCCGTAGGCGCACCGGATACCCGCAACAAAATACTTACTCAAAATAAATGGGTGACACATGGAATCTTATTCGACGTGAACAGCGCCACCATTAAACCTGAGTCCTATGGCACATTAAAAGAAATGGCTACTGTTCTAAAAGAAAACCCTGATCTGAAAGTAAAGATTATTGGCCACACAGATGCGGATGGCAAAGATGCTGACAATCTTGATCTCTCAAAACGAAGAGCTGCTGCTGTAAAAGAGTCACTCGCAAAAGAGTTCGGCATTGATGAAAGCCGCATGCAAACAGATGGCAAAGGCGAAAGCGAACCGATGGATAAGAATGATACGCCTGCAGGTAAGGCGAACAACAGGAGAGTTGAGTTTATAAAATTATAGAATACCCCTAAACATTAATCTTCCTGCGATGAAAAAAATTCTATTATATTTTTTTCTTTTTATTCTTTTAAGAAATAATACTCAGGCACAAATTCCAATCATCAGAATCGATACAGTGAAACCTGCCAATCCCAATCTTCCGCAAAGAGATCTAACCCTTCCTTATATTACAAACCCCGACTTCGAAGATGGATTGTTGGGTTGGACTGCAAATGGAAATGCATTTACACAGATTGTTGGAGGAAACATGATCAGTTCGGAAAGAGTGCGCACAGAAATGCTTTATCAAAATGACGGCATTGGCGGTGATTACTGGAAATACATGGCCTATCCCATTGGTGCAAAAGGACAGCGTTGGATAGGTACATTCGAAAGAGGAAATGGAAATGCTGCATCAGGTTCACTTACATCCGATCCATTTAAAATGAGTAAACGTTACCTGCTTTTTCTTTTAGGTGGCGGTCATGATGATTCAAAACTTTATGTAGAATTCCAGGTAAAAGGATCTACAGTAAAAGGATATGGAACAACAGCCGATGGATATACAAGAGTAAAAAAAATAACACCCGAAATAAATTGTGAAGAACTGTTTCGTTATTGGTTTGATATAACTGAAATCCTTGGGCAACCAACTGACTCTTTAAAAACAAAACCTCCAACAGTAAGAATAGTAATTACAGATAATTCCAACATAGATCCATGGGGTCATATAAATGCAGACGATTTTCAGATGAGTGATTGCATCAATGATCTTTTGGTAATAACCAGGGAAGGAAAAACATTGCATGCCGATAATGATCATCCTGTCTGGGGATTTGTGGATACACATACTCATCCCATGGCACATCTCGCATTCGGAGGAAAAACAATGACCGGTGGTCCGGATGGTCCAATGGAAGTAGCCCTTGCAACTTCGCAATGTGTTGACAACAATCATCAGCCGGGAGGTCTTGGATTTATTTCAATCCAGGGATATAACTGGCACTTACCTTATGGTTATCCCACATTTTCAGGTTGGCCAAAATTTAATGTGCAGCTTCATCAGCCCATGTATATTGATTGGATCAAACGATCTTATGAAGGAGGGTTAAAATTGGTTTGTGTTTTAGGTGTTACCAATATGTTTTGGGCATCCCGTGGTATGGGGCCCGGGGTAAAACCCGAACTTCCAATCGATGATGAATCCGTTGCATTGATGGCTATTGACAGTTTTAAAAGAATTGTAGCGAGAAATAGTGATTGGATGGAAATAGCATTGACGCCACAAGATGCACGAAGAATTATTCTTTCAAACAAATTAGCTGTAGTGTTAGGTGTGGAGATGGATAATTTCGGAAATTTTAAAGATGCCTCCTATGTTTTTCGTGAACCTTATGCTATGCCTCCATCCAAGCCATTAACTATTTTATCGTCCGATGCTGTTGAAGCCAGAATACAAATTCAGAATAAAATACAGGAATACTATGATATTGGTATTCGCCAGGTTACGCCACTTCATTATATCTCTGGTCTTTTTGGCGGTACTGCTGTTTTCAGGTATCAGTTTGGCATGATACAAAGTGCTTTTACCGGCAAGCCTTATTTATTAAATGAAGGAAGATTTGAAGGTGTTAATTACAATCTTACAAAAGACATACAGGCATTCCAGGCAATTATGGGAACTGCATGGGAATACTTGAGTGGTGATGTAAAGGCTTTTTATACCTGTGATCCTGGTGGACTAACCAATCCGGATCCTTTAAATCCCCGATGTGAAAGCAGGTATTCTACAATCAATGGACAGGGGATTAGTTTGCCCCGTGGAAATATACTCTATGACGAGCTCATGAAAAAAGGGATAGTTATTGATGTAGATCACTCTTCGCATTTAACATCATCAGAATTATTTGGGATTGCGCAAGCAAGAAAATATCCATTGCTTTCTTCTCATTCTGATCCAGCTGAAACCTGTCTTGGGCCAAATCCCTATTCTTTTAGCGGAAGTTGGATACAGGATAATCATGAGTCCAATTACAGAAATTATGGAACAACGATCATCGGCAATCTTTCAACTGAAATGACACCACAAAAAACATATTACCAGGCAGTGGTAAAAAGCGGAGGCATGGCTGGCTTGTTTACATTTCCATTCAGAAAAACAAATAATCCTATCATTGATAAATCAGTTGAAAACAATTGTGACGGTTCTACAAAATCCTGGGCGCAGAATTATTTATATGCAATACAAACAATGCCTGGAAAAGGAATTGGTCTTGCAACTGATAAAGGTTTTACCGAAGGAGTTGGTCCGCGGTTTGGCGTTTTTGCTTCATATAAATTAATGGAAGAAGAAAATGATTACTTGAAACTAACATTGCGAAAACAACAGAGATTTGCCCAGGATAACGCCGTTAAATACGACATCCCATTCCAGGACTGGAATCCCAGGAGATTTGAAATGGGCAAATTGGAAACATTTGAGGATGGAATATTTGAAGAAGACATGTGGAAGGCACTTGCATTTTGGACCACCCATCCTCAATTGCAGATTTCCACACCTGCTGAAAACCCCGAGATAAATAATGTACCTCCCAGCCAATTTCTTTTACAAACAGACCGTATAAAACATCTTGTGATCGGGTTGTCGATCACTGATGCAAATAATTTATTGCCAACCGGAGTTTTTGCCGGGGCCGATCACCCGTGGCAACAAGCTATTACATATTGCTTCAGCCACAATACCCTTCCGGGAAATCTTCCCCGGGAAAAATATGCAGGAGATTATCTGAATCTTGTGCAGGAAAAATATGAAAAATGGAAACCCGTGTATGATCTGTGGCAAAGAATGGTAAACGGAAAGAATGAACCTCTTAGAAAATTGGTAAACGGAAACAGGGATTGGGATTTCAACATTGATGGCATGGCTCATTATGGTATGATCCCCGATTTTATCCAGGATCTGAAGAATGTAGGAATAAGATCTGACCAGATGATGCCGCTGTTTTCTTCAGCTGAAGAATATATCCGCATGTGGGAAAAAGCTGATTCTGCATCAGGCAAAAAATCAGCCTGCACTGCTACCAGTTCTTCAGTTACTCAAACCGGATGCAATAGTTATACAAGCCCCAGCGGAAAACATACATGGACAACTTCCGGATTATATAAGGACACTATTCAAAATACTTCCTGCTGTGATAGTGTGATCACAATTAATCTTACAATAAAAAAAATTGATACTGCGGTTACAAGCCAGAACAATGTGTTAACAGCTAAGGCAACAGGAGCCACTTATCAATGGATCAATTGCGCAACGAACGAAGCAGTACCTAACGCTTCTTCGGCTTCGCTTTCGGGTATTGCTGCAGGAACTTATGCAGTAAGGATAACGCAAAATGAATGTGTTGCCACTTCATCCTGTCATCCCATTTCAATGCTAACGATTAATACTCCGAATAAACCATTGAGTTTACCACTGCAAAAATTTTCAGGAGGAATAAAAATTGTTGCAGCAGACAGAAAAAATAATGCAGAGTTTGGAAAATCTGTCTCTATCAGCGGAAATTATGCTGTTGTGGGTGTCCCATTAGAACGAAGCGATGCGAATGGTCAAAACGAAATGAGCACACCTGGTGCAGCCTATATTTTCGAAAAAATCAATGATGGCACCTGGAAACAAATACAAAAAATTGTTGCTTCGGACAGAACACCTGGCGATAATTTTGGTTGGTCAGTTGGCATCAGCGGTAATACAATTGTTGTTGGCGCTATTTATGACCGCCAGGATGCTCAAGGCAATGATATAGGCACCTCCGCAGGTTCAGCATATATTTTTGGGCAGAATGCAAATGGCAGTTGGGTTCAGGTTCAAAAAATATCAGCAGGCACCTATAACTATTTCGGAGGGGCTGTTGCTATTGATGGCAATACGATTGTTGTTGGAGCTATTGGTAACTCTACCGATACAACCGATAAACTCGAGTCTAATATTAATGATGCAGGTGCACTTTTTGTTTTTGAAAAATCAGGGAGTACATGGAAGCAAACACAAAAACTTGTTGCCGAAAAAAGAACTGTCGAAAATCTTGGAGAGAACCTGGGTATTTCTGTTTCCATTAGCAGCAACTATATTATCGGCGGCGCATGGGGCAGCCATTTTGATGCAAATCATGCTAACAGGATGGAATCTGCCGGCGCTGCTTATATCTTCGAAAAAAACGGATCGTTCTGGAAACAGGCGCAAAAAATTGTTGCAAGTGATCGTTCACCTTATGATGAATTTGGATACTCAGTTGCAATCAGTGGTACCAACGCAATTGTCGGCGCCAGACGGAAAACGCTATCCTCTGATGAAAATTCTGAGGCTTATACCGGCAATGCTTATACTTTTTCCCGTAATAATAATGGCGGATGGAGTCAGACACTAAAAATAATTCCGGATGACCGAAAAGCAGGAGACAGATTAGGAACAAGTGTCGCTATCAATGGTGACTATGCTGTAATTAGTGCTCCGGGCAGTGATGTCGTCAATCCCAATGACGGCGCTGTTTATGTTTACTGGCAAAGTGGTGATGGTAAATGGTCGCAATCCCAAAAGCTTTCATCTTCTGATCATGGCAGCTATGCTGGCATGGGTATTTCTGTTGCTTTAAGTGAAAGTTTTATCATAGCGGGCGCCACTGTAGAACACAGAGATTTGACGGGGAAAAATGAATTAAGCAATGCAGGTGCTGCTTATATTTTTATGAAACCAACAATTAAACAGACAACTAATCCATTAATAAGAAATTGAAATAAAATTAATAAAAGCGAACCGATGGATAAGAATGATACGCCTGCAGGTAAGACAAATAACAGGAGAGTTGAGTTTATAAAATTATAGAATACCCCTAAATCCCCTAAAGGGGACTTTGTGGAGATTCACTATGGATCAAAAAATTCTCCAAAAATCGGAGTCTTCGGCAAGCCCCCTGCAGGGGGTTTGGGGGCAAAAGGAAAATGAATGTTATATGGAGATAGTCGCCAACAATAACTCAGAAAATTATCAGTTATGCGCATTATTATTTTTCTGCTGCTGATCTCATTTATGATTAAGCCGGCGTTCTCGCAAACACCTTCCAAAAAAGAAATGCAACAGCAGATGCTGGAAATGTCGAATGAATTAAATATCCAGATCGCTGACCTGGAAAAGCAAATTGCAGACGCAAAAAAAAATAAGGCAGACGAAGAAACTATCAAAGAACTGCAGGATCAATTAGCCATGCTGAAAAAACAAGTGGCGATGATGGGAGGTTTGAACAAACAGATTGGAAAGGTGTCTGAAAAAACATTTCAGCAGGCAAATGAAGAAGGGAAAAATATTGTTCCCAAAAGAGATGCAACAAGAATAAATAGTCTTCCTAAAAAAATTCTCTCCGATGCAGAGCTGGTAACTTATGTAAAGAACCTGGTTGACGAAGTGGAAAAAGCGTTGCCCGCAGCAGAAAAAACAGAAGCGCTGAAAATATATAATCAAACCAAAGAAAAATACAAATCAGCCGCTGCAATTTCCAATGCAGCTACCGGATGCTGGATCTATGGACACTGGGAGAAAGCATTATTTCTTGCAGGCAGAGCCTGCCAGGACAATATGAAAGATCCCAATAACCTGAATACTTACGCATCCTTTCTCACGATGGCCGATGGGGAACAGGCAGCTTTACCTATCCTTCAATACCTGGATAAAAAATATCCCGAAAACAGCACCATCCTAAATAACATAGGCCAGGCCTGGTTTGGATTGGGAGATATGGAAAATGCAAAAAAATATCTTAAAAATGCAATCAATTCTTACCCGGACCATTCGATGGCTAATTTAACTATGAGCACAATCTATAAATCGGAAGGTGATACATCCAATGCCATTAAGGCGATAAAGAGATCAATAAAAAAAGCATACACTGAAGATAAGGATCATGAGCTGGAAAAGTTGGGTGGCAAACTTGAAGATGACGATATAGAGTTCAATTACCCGATGGAAGATGATCCTTTAGGTTTTGATCCTTTTTTTAATGTATTTCCTTCTGCGCCGGCCGGAGTAGCTGAAGCTCCAAAAGCATGGTCAGAATGGAATGCCTTTGACGAAGCAATTGAAGACCTTTCAAAAAAAATTGCACCAGATGAAGAAGCCGCAGGCAAGAGGGCTGAACAATTCATGATGAAAATGGCGAACCCAACATTCAATCAGCCCGTTTTAAAATTGCACAAAACCAATGCACGCAATATTGCAGTGCGTAAACTCCCGCTGGCACTTAAAAAGAAATCGGCAGTAACTATTGAGGATGTCATGAAAGAGGTAGCGAATGGTTTTCATGATGCAACTACCAACCGGCTTAATGCACTTGAAAAACAAAGAGAGGCTGATATGGCCCGGATTACGGCTAAGTGGGCAAAGTGCGAAGGAAGCCTTAACAAACCGGCTTATTGCAGTGATGTAAACGGGGAATGCCGTGAAAGAGAAGCGGTGAATGACAATTTTATGAAGCAAGCCGAAGCAATCATTAATGACGGCCGCGCTGCTATGTTAAAAGTCTACCGTCAAAATAAAGCAAAAATTAACCAGTATATAAAACTCACCGGTTATGGTGCGTTAAACGACTATGCTGAACGAATGCAAAACTTCAGTAAAGAAGTGTGGCAACAAAATCAATGGTTATACACCTATACCGCAAACTTTACATCAACCTACAAATCACTGCTGGATAGACCTAAAATGTTCAGTAAATGCGGTGAAGATTTATCTTCTGCCCCCAAACAAACCAAACAATTGCCTGGTTTTAAAAAACCGGATTGCCCTCATTCGGCTACTGTGAAACTACCGGTTGGTAAAATAAAAGAAAAATGCAATACTACTAAGATTGATGAATCCAAATTAAAAATGAAGCAGGATAATGCTCAACAAGGAGATTTTGAATTTAAAGTAGGAGATGTTACTGTACTAGATGAAGACGATGACGTTCATCTTAAAATTGGAGAGATTACCGAAATAACAGATGAAGAAACAAGTTCTGTAACCAATGGGCCTGAAAAGAAAGAATCATCCGATCCTTCAAAGACCTTCAACGTAGAATGTGACAACTCCGGCAATATCCACATAAACATTAACAAGATTGATTCTCAGAAAAGTGGTAATGACAACAACATCATCAAGTCCACTGTGAACAGCGGGAGCACCGGTAATACGAGTTCATTAACTGGCTTCGGCTCTCATTTAATGTTAACACGATGATCTTTTAGTGTTCCAGCGGAGTCTTTTTGATTAATGCTTGTGTGAGAATTTGTTAAGCGCAGCAAAAGACCCTGCTGAGGCTCAAAAAAGGATATTTAAATAAACTGCCTATAAAATAATTATGAAAAAGAAAATCGCCATCATCGCTTCGCTCATCATCTCTTTATCATTGCTAGGCCAGAAAGCGATCATAATTAAAACAACTTCTCCGTGCAATGATGCCATGCTGATGGCGATACCGGGGGAATGGCACCGGTTTAATAATTTATCTCCCGGCTTCATGGGTCTTACCGCTACGCAAATTCAGGAGGGAGCAAAACGATTAGATGCAATACATAAATTAGTGCAGGAAGTCTATCCCGAATTCAACGGCGCCATTGTAGCCGATGACTATAAAACTTTCCAGGCAGAATTTGCAAAACAGGTCAGGTTTGAGAAGAATGATAACGGCAAT
>VBAQ01000289.1:3722-3963 GCA_005883765.1 Bacteroidota bacterium | reverse complement strand
GTGGGATCAGCTATAAAACCATTCCTGTACACACAAGCCATAGAAGAAAGAGGCTTTACTCCGGAGACGGTCGTCAATAATGAAGCGCAATTCTTTCCAGGGAATGGCTGGGTGCCTGCAGGGAAAAAATGCAAAGGAATGCCGCAAGTAACGATGGCAGGTGCGTTGGCCTTTTCTTTAAACTGCGCAAGCGCTTACATTATGAAACAAGTCGGCCCTCCGCAGTTTGCTGATTTTTTAC
>VBAQ01000289.1:0-3611 GCA_005883765.1 Bacteroidota bacterium | reverse complement strand
TTTCCCGCATTGAAGACAGAAATGGTAATGTGATAAAACGTTTTGACAACGGCAGTAACCGTAAAGAAGCGATTAGTGAAGTGACAGCATACCGTATGTGCCGAATGATGCAGGGAACAGTTGATATTGGAACGGCGGCGGGACTGCGCGCGCGATTAGGCATTGCAGAAATGGGAGGTAAAACCGGAACGACGAATGATAACACTGACGGTTGGTTCATGGGTTATACTCCACAATTGCTTGGCGGGGTTTGGATCGGATGCGATGACCAGTTTATCCGGCTCGAAAATAATTTGGGATATGGAGGACAAGCTGCGCGACCTATTTGGGAATATTTTTTCAAAAAGGTTTTAGCTGACAAAGCTTTGGGCATTGATAAAGACGCTAAGTTTTCTGTTCCTGCTGAAATGCAAAATGAGATCAACAGCGCTGACATTATGGAGATGATCGACACGTTGCCTCCGGGAGCGCAGGGCGAAGATGAAGGTGTTGGCCATCCTAACGATTTCTTATACCAGCCGAATAAAGAATATATTCCACCGGAATCTCAACCGCCTGTAGAAGAAAATAAAAAGCAGAAAAGGGACACTACATCGGTGGGCCCCAAGATCGGCGATAGGAATCCCGACGACACACAAAAAAAGAAAAAAGGTTTCCTGCGAAGATTGTTTGGCAAAAAAAACGATGAGTGAAATGGAAATAAATTGTAAAGTCCCTTGCGGGACTTTTTCCTGTATCTTAACTCCTCGCCACTATGGGATTCCCTCGAATGTAAACGAGGAGAGGTTTTAATTTTGCGGCATGAAAACCATACGAATCAAAATTGAAGGAAACGTGCAGGGTGTATTTTTCAGGCAAAGCGCCCAGGAAAAAGCGATCAGTCTTGGCATAAAGGGAACAGTGAAAAATTGCGAAGACGATAGTGTTGAAATTGTTGCGACCGGTACAAAAGAACAATTGGACAAGCTGGTCACGTGGTGCTGGGAAGGTCCGCCAAAAGCTGTTGTAGCCAATGTAACTACGCAAGAATTATCTTTACAGCAATTCCATTATTTTTCAATTGTTCGCTTCTAAATCGTTTTCCACATGAAAAAATTTTATTGTTTGCTATCACTGACGATGATTTTATCAGCCTCAATGAAAGCACAAGTGAGAGAAGGCGGCGATCCAAAGCTGAGTGAAGTATGGCAACCGGAGCCAAGGGTAGTAACTCCTGGCAGGACTTCGCAAGATGCACCCTCTGATGCTATCGTATTGTTCGATGGAAAGGATCTATCACAGTGGCAAGGCGCAAAAGGCGGCGATGCCAAATGGAAATCGCAGGACGGCTATATGGAAGTAGCTCCCGGCACTGGAATTATTCAAACTAAAAAAGCTTTCGGTGATTGCCAGTTGCATATTGAATGGAGAACACCCGATGCAGTAAAGGGTGAGGGACAAGGAAGAGGCAATAGCGGAATTTTTTTTATGGGATTGTATGAATTGCAGGTGTTGGATAATTATCACAACAGAACATACAGCAACGGACAGGCAGGAAGTATTTATAAGCAATCCATGCCATTAGTAAATGTTTGCCGTCCGCCCGGTGAATGGCAGGCCTATGATATTATTTTTACTGCTCCGCGTTTTAATAATGACAGCACATTAAAATCTACAGCAAGGATCACAGTATTTCAGAATGGCGTATTGGTGCAGAATAATTTTTCACTTTGGGGAGGAACAGAATACATTGGCATACCTGTTTATAAGGTCCATGCTGAAAAACTACCATTGGCTTTGCAGGATCATGGAAACCCGGTTCGCTACCGGAATATTTGGATACGCGAGCTGTGATGGTCAATTGGCAATCGGCAATTGGCAATTGGATTGGCAATCCGCTATTGAAAACTCGTCACTCATTTCTCATTACTCATCACTCATTACTTCATGTTTAGAATCAAAAAAGCAACTGAAGAAGACATTCCGTCGATCCGTGAACTGTGTTTTAAAGTTTGGCCCCAGACTTATGCTTCAATTTTATCCCAGGATAAAATCGATTATATGCTGGAGCACATGTACAGTGCCGCGTCATTGGCAAAACAAATGAGCAGTGGCAGTCAATTCATTTTTGTTTATGATGATGAAGAGCCAGTTGGCTTTGCAGCCTATCTTCCAAAAGGGAATGGTATTTATAAACTCGACAAGATTTACATTCTTCCTTCGCAACAAGGAAAAGGCACTGGAAGATTTGTGATCGACCATATTATTAATGAAATAAGAGAGGGAGGTGCAAATTCTTTACAACTGCAGGTCAATCGGGATAATAAAGCAAAAGCGTTTTATGAGAAGCTCGGGTTTGCTGTGATCGACTACCAGGACTTTGATATCGGCAACGGATTTTTTATGAATGATTATGTGATGGAAAAGAAGTTAGACTGAGGCCAAGATTAAGGCTGAGGGCCTCTTAACCTCACCCTTAATCTCAACAAACTGTTACCTGTCATGCAAGTGCATCGAAAGTTTCTTCGCCATCTCTGAACCCATCTCATCGGCAGAAATTCCATAGCCACTTACCAGCACTCCCCTATCTCCCTGATTACTTTCAATGGCGTAAACCACCGCTTCATCGGCAGGGTCGGTGTTCCCTTCAAAACGATAGACCTCTACAATCTCAAAATCTTCAGGATGATATTTTATTTCTTCGTCACAAACGATGCTGTTTTCTCTTAGGTTAAAATCTTTTGTATAGCCTCTCTCTTTCAATCCCTGTATTGCTGCGGTAACTGTATCGTATACGAACATGGTTGAGAGTTTATGTGAACAAAGTTAGGAAACCTCACGTTTTCCCTCTCCCCGATTTCGCTTCGCTCAATCACCCCTCTCCACAAGTGGAGAGGGGAAGGGGGTGAGGCTACACCATTACATGCGTCTGTTTCACCACCCCCATCACAAATACGCTTTGCACATTTCCGATATTTTCGATCTCACTCAAGCGATTCACGTGAAAGTCATAATAGGAATTCATATCTTCTTCAACGACTTTCAGCAAAAAATCAAACTCACCTGAAATACTATAACATTCGATCACTTCATCCATCTCATTGATCGCTCTTATAAATTTAGTACCGGCTGTTTTGTTGTGTTGCTTCAATGAAACATAGCAGATCACCATTAATCCTTTCCTCACTTTGGAATGATCCACTAATGTGGCATATTGTTTTATCACTCCCAGCTCTTCCATCCATTTGATGCGTTCATAAACTGGTGTTGTACTCAAATGCACCTTATCGGAAATTTCTTTTACCGTAATTCTTGCATTGTGCTGAAGCAGCTTCAGGATTGCGAGGTCTTTCTGATCCAGTTTCACCGGCGTAGAGGATTCCTCTTTTTTAATTGTCTTTGCCATAGCCAAATAGGTATTTGTTCTACAATAAACGACTTTTGTATTACTTTATTCTAAAAATTATTGGAATAATGGTCGAATTATCCTAATCAGTTAATTTTGTTGGGATAATTATTGATTATTAATTATAGATTATTGGCAGGTGGCCACGCTTCGTAGATGTAATGCAAAGTGCTTGAGCCGGTAATAATAAATAATCAATGATAAACAATAACATCAAAAATTCAAC
>VBAQ01000288.1:1965-2239 GCA_005883765.1 Bacteroidota bacterium | reverse complement strand
CTTTTTTTATGCAGCAAATTCCTGTCGTAACAGTCGTCGTTGTTGTCTTTGCTCTCATTATTTTATCGAATGCGATAAAGATCTTAAGGGAATATGAAAGAGGAGTGATCTTCCGGCTTGGACGACTCATCAGGGCAAAGGGTCCCGGACTTATTTTGCTGATCCCTATTGTTGACAGAATGCTTAGGGTAAGCTTACGCACCGTCGTACTGGATGTACCTCCACAGGACGTTATCACGCAAGACAATGTTTCCATTAAAGTAAATGCTGTCGT
>VBAQ01000288.1:0-1909 GCA_005883765.1 Bacteroidota bacterium | reverse complement strand
TTCCTTGCCGCCACTTCGCAAATTTCTCAGACGACTTTGCGTAGTGTATTAGGACAATCTGAGCTTGATGATCTTCTTTCGCAACGTGACAAAATCAATCACAAACTTCAACAGATCATTGATGCAAACACCGAACCGTGGGGAGTAAAAGTTTCGAATGTGGAAGTAAAACAAATCGATCTGCCGCAGGAGATGCAAAGAGCAATGGCAAAACAAGCGGAGGCAGAACGAGAACGTCGGTCAAAGATAATTGCCGCTGAAGGAGAGTTCCAGGCATCACAACGTTTATCAGATGCGGCAAAAATTTTAAGCGAAAATGCAAGTGCGTTAACTCTTCGTTATTTGCAGACACTAAGAGAAATTGCCACGGAAAAAAACTCAACCACTATTTTTCCGGTGCCGATAGACCTGTTAAAACCTTTTTTGAAAACGAGCGAGAATAGCTAGTCCTGATTGAATTACCCCGAAGGGGTCCCAGGATTACAGAGAATACGAGACAACAAAAAAATAAAATTGCGATTTAATATTAGCTATAATAATGCAAGCCCTTCGGGCTTTCTGGCCGCGATTGTAAGTGATTGTAACAGCAATCTGATGGGAAAAAATACCGAAGCCACGCATTAGGTAACTATTCCCGCCCTGGTCTTCATCACGCACCGCCATATGCTTGAGGCAGATGAGGGCAACAATAGACCATTAACCCCGAAAGGGTATCACGATTGTAGAAAAGAAACAAGTGCAAAAAATAACCACCAAGGCGTGGTATTAAATATCACTCTTTCGGAGTTGGTAAATTCAAAATTAATATTAGCTATGATAATATAAGGCCTTCGGGCTTTCAGTCCGGGATTCTTAGATATTATAAAAGCGGCTGGTGGAAAAGATATTGGACTGCGCTCCCGCCAAATATTTTTGAGATCGCATCAACTTCCGAGAGATGACAGAATTAATCGGCAATAGTGACCTCTGCCAGACGGGATCGACCAACCAGAACCAAACCCCGAAGGGGTATAGGATTATAGGAAATACGAGGCACAAAAAATAAACCCCGGAGGGGTGGTATTAAATATCACTCCTTCGGAGTTTGCAAATTCCAATTTTAATATTGGCTATAATAATGTAAGCCCTTCGGGCTTTCCGCCGCTGATTGTTAGCGATTATAACAGCCGTCTGATGGGAGAAAATACCGAAGCCGCGCAGTAGGTAAATATTTTTGAGATCGCATGAACCTCCGAAGGCGATGACAGAATTAATCCGCAATAGTGACCTCTGCCAGACGGGATCGACCAACCAGAACCAACCCCGAAGGGGTATCAGCATTATAGACAATACCGAGAATCAAAAACATAAACCCCGAAGGGGTGATAGAAATAGTTGCTTACTCGTACCAACAGAATGACAGAATTAACCAGCAATAATGACCTCTGCCAAACAAAATCGACTCAACCAGAATCACCCCGAAGGGGTATGAGGATTATAGAAAATTCGAGGCGTCAAAAACAACCCCGAACGTGGTGATAGAAATGATTGCTTACTCGTGGCACTCAAATCTTGGATGATTAATATCTTTAAAATATCACTCCTTCGGAGTTGGTAAATTCAAAATTAATATTAGCTATAATAATATAAGCCCTTCGGGCTTTCTGCCGGTGATTGTTAGCAATTATCACAGCAGTCTGATGGGAGAAAATACCGAAGCCGCGCAGCAGGTAAATATTTTTGAGATCGCATGAACCTCCAACGGGATGACAGAATTAATCCGCAATAGTGACCTCTGCCAGACGGGATCGACCAACCAGAACCAAACCCCGAAGGGGTATTAGGATTATAGGAAATACGAGGCACAAAAAATAAACCCCAAGGGGTGGTATTAAATATCACTCCTTCGGAGTTGGTAAAATTCAAAATT
>VBAQ01000287.1 GCA_005883765.1 Bacteroidota bacterium | reverse complement strand
AGCTATAATAATATAAGCCCTTCGGGCTTTCAGTCCGGGATTCTTAGAGATTATAAGAGCGGCTGGTGGAAAAGATGTTGTACTGCGCTCCCGCCAAATATTTTTGAGATCGTATCAACCTCCGGGAGATGACAGAATTAATTGGCAATAGGAACCTCTACGAGATAGGATCGACCAAACAAAAACCAACCCCGAAGGGGTATAGGATTATAGGAAATACGAGGCACGAAAAATAAACCCCGAAGGGTGAAAGAAAAAGCCACTTACTCATACCACTCAAACAGGTATTTTTCGTCATACGCTATTTGAAATTTTTTCAAAAGACCGATATACTCTTCTCTGAATGTTTTCTTTCTGTGATGGTCTTCCTGGTGCAGAATATAATCATAGACCTTTTTAAGATGTGAATGTGAATATGAAAATGCGCCATAGCCTTCCTGCCATGCAAATTTTCCCCTCACGAACTTGTGATCATTAATAAAGTTGGTTGAATTGTTTTTGATGTCTCTCGTCAGATCAGAGATCGCCATTGCCGGACGTAACCCAATAAAGGCATGGATGTGATCAGGCATGCCATTTACTATGATAGGTTTCTGGTTCTTTCCTTTGACAATGCCAGCAATATATTTATGCAACTGGGTTTTCCAACTATTATGAATCAAATTCTGTCTGCCCTTCACGGCAAAAACAATCTGGATATAGATTTGAGAAAAAGTACCTGGCATAATAAATATTTTTATAGAGTCATTAATATACTCCTTCGGAGTTTGCAAATTCCGATTTAATATTAGCTATAATAATGTAAGCCCTTCGGGCTTTCCGCCGGTGATTGTTAGCGATTATAACAGCCGTCTGATGGGAGAAAATACTGAAGCCGCGCAACAGGTAAATATTTTTGAGATCGCATGACCCTCCAAAAGAAATGACAGAATCAATCCGTAATGGTGACTTCCTCCAGACGGGATCGACCAACCAGAACCAACCCCGAGGGGGTATCAGCATTATAGACAATACGAGAATCAAAAACATAAACCCCGAAGGGGTGATAGAATAATTGCTTACTCGTACCTACAGGATGACAGAATTAATTAGCAATAGGCACCTCTACGAGATAGGATCGACCAAACAAAAACCAACCCCGAAGGGGTATGACGATTATGGGAAATACGAGGCACAAAAAATAAACCCCGAAGGGTGGTAGAAATAGTTGCTTACTCATACCTACAGGATGACAGAATTAACCAGCAATAGTGACCTCTGCCAAATAAAATCGACTCAACCAGAATCAACCCCGAAGGGGTATGAGGATTATAGAAAATTCGAGGCGTCAAAAACAACCCAATGGTGATAGAAATGATTGCTTACTCGTGGCGCTCAAATCTTGGATGATCAATATCTTTAAAATATCACTCCTTCGGAGTTGGTAAATTCAAAATTAATATGACCTATAATAATATAAGCCCTTCGGGAAATACGAGGCACAAAAAATAAACCCCGAAGGGTGGTAGAAATAGTTGCTTACTCATACCTACAGGATGACAGAATTAACCAGCAATAGTGACCTCTGCCAAATAAAATCGACTCAACCAGAATCAACCCCGAAGGGGTATGAGGATTATAGAAAATTCGAGGCGTCAAAAACAACCCCGAACGTGGTGATAGAAATGATTGCTTATTCGTGGCGCTCAAATCTTGGATGATCAATATCTTTAAAATATCACTCCTTCGGAGTTTGTAAATTCCGATTTAATATTAGCTATAATAATGTAAGCCCTTCGGGCTTTCTGGCTGCGATTGTGACCGATTATAACGGCAATCTGATGGGAAAAAATACCGAAGCTGCGCAGTAGGTAAATATTTTCGGAATCGCATGAACCTCCAA
>VBAQ01000080.1:18330-24890 GCA_005883765.1 Bacteroidota bacterium | reverse complement strand
GAAAATAAATATGAAGAGGCATTGAGCGTGGCCCGGCAACAGGTGGAGAGCGGTGCGCAGATCCTCGATGTGAACATGGATGACGCTTTGCTTGACGGCGTACAAGCCATGAGCACATTTCTCAACCTTCTTCAAAGCGAACCTGATATCGCCAAGATCCCTGTCATGATCGACAGTTCGAAGTTTGAGATCATTGAGGCAGGATTGAAATGCGTGCAGGGCAAGAGCATCGTGAATTCCATTTCCATGAAAGAAGGCGAGGAGAAATTCATCCAGCAGGCTGAAATATGCAGAATGTATGGCGCTTCGGTTGTAGTAATGGCCTTTGATGAAAAAGGACAGGCTGATACATTGCAAAAAAGAGTCGACATATGTTCCCGCGCCTACGAAATATTGACTAGCCAGGTTGGCTACGATCCGCAGGACATTATTTTCGATCCAAACATATTTGCCATAGCCACTGGCCTGGAGGAGCACAGCAATTATGCGGTTGATTATATTGAGGCGACAAGAATTATTAAACAAAAAATGCCGCTCGTTAAAGTAAGTGGCGGCGTTAGCAATCTTTCTTTTTCATTTCGGGGCAATGACCACGTTCGTGAAGCGATGCATTCTGTTTTTCTTTACCACGCCATTAAAGCAGGGATGGATATGGGAATTGTCAATGCAGGCCAGCTCATTGTATATGACGAAATTGAACCAGGACTAAGGCAACTATGTGAGGATGTTATCCTCAATAGAAACAACACACAAAATGAGGCCACCGAAAAACTCATCGCATTCGCTGAAAATGTAAAATCAAAGGGAAAGATCGAGGTCAAGGATGAGGCCTGGAGAAACAGTTCAGTGGAAGAGAGATTGAAGCACTCATTAATAAATGGCATCACGGATTACATTGAAGCTGATACTGAGGAAGCGCGAAAAAAATACCCAAAGCCGCTGGATGTAATTGAGGGACCATTAATGGATGGAATGAACGTAGTAGGTGATCTGTTTGGCTCGGGAAAAATGTTTTTGCCACAAGTGGTAAAGAGTGCAAGGGTAATGAAGAAATCCGTTGCCATTCTCACGCCATATATTGAGGCTGAAAAAGAGGAACGGCGGCTTGTACATGAAGCGGCGGGAACAAAAAATGAAGAAGGCGCCGGAGCGGCCAAGATTCTATTGGCAACAGTAAAAGGAGACGTACATGACATTGGTAAAAATATTGTCGGGGTTGTTCTTGGCTGCAATGGTTATGAGGTAAAAGACCTGGGCGTCATGGTGCCCGCAGACAAAATTTTGGATGAAGCGGAAAAGATGGGTGCTGATGTGATTGGTCTCAGCGGACTAATTACGCCGTCGTTAGATGAAATGGTACATGTTGCTCATGAAATGAAACGCCGCAATATGAAGCAACCTCTTTTAATTGGCGGAGCTACCACTTCCAGAACGCATACAGCCGTAAAAATCGCTCCGCAATATGATAACGGTGTCGTGCATGTGCTTGATGCTTCGCGAAGTGTGACAGTCGTTTCGAATTTGTTGAACAACGAGCAAAAAAAATCTTTTTTAACAGAGACAGAGACGGAGTACACGCGACTTCGCGATCAATTCTTAAATAAGCAAAAAGGAAAATCGTTGGTTCCTTATGACGAAGCCGTTATTACTAAAGAGTACCTTGATTGGAAAAAGTATAAGCCCGTGAAGCCGGCCGTGAATGGGAGGGTATTCAAAGGGTTTGACCTTGCCACCCTTGCGAAGTACATTGACTGGGGCCCATTCTTTATTGCCTGGGAGATGCCCGGACAATTTCCCGCCGTTTTATCGGATAGGATCTTTGGGACGGAAGCCACACGATTATTTAACGATGCTCAGAAATTAGTGGCGACGCTCGTCAACGAAAAATGGTTCAATGCGGAAGGAGTGATAGGTTTCTGGCCAGCATCAAGTAACAATGCTGACACGATCACGCTGCAGACGAGCAATGGAGAAATCAAGCTCGAATTCCTTCGTCAGCAATTAAAAAAGGCAATTGGGCAACCAAATTTCTCTTTGGCAGATTTTATACGACCGGCCGAGCTCGGGGCCGATTACATGGGTGCCTTTACTGTCACAATCCATGGAGCAGATCGATGGGTAAAAAAATTTGCGGCCGAGCAGGATGAATATAATAAGATCATGGTTCAAATATTAGCTGATAGATTTGTGGAAGCGTTTGCCGAATGCCTGCATGAAAAAGTAAGAAAAGAATTTTGGGGCTATGAAAAAAATGAGAACCTCACAAATGAGCAGCTGATCAAGGAAGAATATAAAGGAATTCGTCCGGCACCGGGCTATCCCGCTTGTCCCGATCACACAGAAAAAATAAAACTATTTCAGCTTCTTGATGCAACTGAAAACATCGGTGTGGAGTTGACTGAGAATCTGGCTATGAATCCGCCGGCTTCCGTTTGTGGTTGGTATATTGCTCACCCGCAAAGCCATTATTTTGGATTAGGGAAAATTGGAAGAGATCAGTTGGAGAATTATGCAAAAAGAAAGGGAATGACCATTGAAGAAGCCGAAAGATGGTTAAGACCCAATCTGGAATAGCTTCGAAGAATTGACTCCACCTGTTGCCAGAAATCTTAACAACATTAAAACTTCTTGAGCAGTAAAACTAACGACGGCAACCAATCGGCTTTCCCTAATCTTCCTATCTTTGGCCTTCAAATTCCGAAACCGTGAAGCTTCGAAACGTTGCTCTCATCATCGTTCTAATAATTATTGTTGACCAGGTATTGAAGATCTGGATCAAAACTCATTATCCTACCGGACCTGTCGCAAATGTCATTGGAACTAAGTTCCAGTTGTACTTTGTTGAAAATTCCGGCATGGCCTGGGGTTGGAAGTTTGGAAACGAGATCGGTAAGATCGTGCTAACCTTGTTTCGATTAGCCGCTGTAGTTTTTGGAACCTGGTACCTGGGCCGCATCGTCAGGCACAAGTATCATACAGGGTTTATTGTTTGTGCTGCGTTGATATACGCGGGTGCTTTAGGGAATTTAATAGACAGCATGTTCTACGGAATGATTTTCGACAAAGGCATGCATTATGATCCTTCCATCCATGACTTTATCGGATACAGTGGTGTTGCAGCTTTTTCAGATCATGGGTACAGTTCTTTTTTGCATGGCAGCGTCGTTGATATGCTCTATTTCCCTCTGGTACGATCTACCTTCCCGGGCTGGCTCCCATTTGTCGGCGGTAAAGAATTCGAGTTCTTCAGTCCTATTTTTAATATTGCAGATGCTTCTATCTCCGTTGGGGTCATAACTCTTTTGGTCTTCCAAAAGCGATTTTTTAAACGTTATCGCAATATGCCAGTCCATTCTACCGTTGAGACAAATACCGAGGTGAGCGATAAAGTGCAGGTATCCTGATAATCAACAAGAATGCTCATTAAATAATTAATATCGCCTAACTATTTTCTTCATAAAATGGTATTTTGCGCTTACCAATAAAGTATCAAAATGAAAACCTACAAACCCTTTCTTTGGTTGTTTTTGCTAATTGCTTTGGTGATTTCCTGTCAAAAAGAACGAAGCTTCGAGAGTGGGGGCAAAGGCACGCCCTCGGATGGTTCACTCCAATCAGGCACAACAGGCGACTGCCTGGGTAGCATTATAAATGGAGTTTATAAGAAGGACACGGTTCTGAATTCTACAGATTATGTGGATGTAGTAGTCGATGTGAACGTACCAGGATCCTTCGTGATCAGTACCGATACCATTAATAATTTTTATTTCCGGGCTACTGGAAATTTTCCGACGGCTGGCACCGACACGGTTCGGTTGCAAGGTATTGGCAAACCAACGGCCGCAGGTACAAATGTGTTCACCGTTACTTATGATAGCACGCAATGTACTTTTTCAATAACGACATTAGCAGGCGGAGGGGGAACAGCTGTTTTTACACTGGCGGGGGCCCCTGGTAATTGTACCCCTGGAACAGTTTCAGGCGCGTATACTGTAGGGACAGCACTTAATAGTGCTGATAGTGTTGTGATACAGGTAAACGTCACTACAGTCGGCACCTATTCGATCGGTACCTCTACATTAAATGGTATGACCTTTAGTGCTGCCGGAACTTTTTCAGCAACCGGTACACAAAGTGTTACTCTTAAAGGGACTGGTACTCCGACCTCTGCGGGCAGTTTCAATTTTCCAGTGTCGGCCGGCTCCTCGAATTGTTCATTTAGCGTAACGGTTACGACTGGATCAACTGATTATTTCCCGCGTACGACGAATAGCAACTGGACATACCAGTTTGACAACAACCCTACCGATACTGTACGCAGGTATGTTATTGCCGCAACAAAATCTGCTTTGGGCAACACATACAACATATTCTTGGAAAATTCCGGTACAGGTCCAGACTCGTCCGGTTATTACAGGAAAACAACATCCGGTGATTATTATCAATACCTGGATGTCGGAAACTTTTTTGGCCTGGCCAATGCCGTTTGGGGGGAATTCATTTTTCTTAAAGATTATGTTCCCGCAAGTACTACCTGGACCTCAAACACTTTTACCGGTACGTATACTGATTCAACCGGTAGTTACCCAATTAGTGTAAGGTTCAAAACGGACGTTGAGCAGAAAGATGTTTCTGTCACTGTACAGGGTGTCACATATCCAAATACCATTGTTATAAAAGAACAGTACGAGTATTCGTTTGATGGCGGCATCACCTGGGCTATTTCAGATGTCTACTCCATTTATTCTTTTGCGAGAGGTGTTGGAATGATAAAATTTGAACCTGTCGATAGCATGGGAACAATCTATCTGCAGGAATTAAAGAGATACCAGGTCTTTTAACCACGAAAATATTAAAATGAAGAAGGCTGTCGTAATGGACAGCCTTTTTTGTATATACACTCAAGGTTATTTACTCGTAATTATTAAACCAGTTATCGTCCACCGGATGAATATTTGCCGGTAGCTTTATTTTATTGATAGAAATTTTTTTTTCTAAATATGGATTGATCATGGGCAACACTCTTAAGCGCCGACTCATTTTTGTTGTTTGGGCGTCGCTTTTATTATTGTTGTTCGAAGTAGTAGTTGAAGAAGGAATGTTTAATGCCTTTAGAGGATATGCAGCAAAATACGGTTTCGTTTTTACGTTCAGTTTCATAGTGACAGATTTTGAAGGTCCAGTTTTCATGATATTGGAACGACAAAATAGAAAAAATATGTTGTAATCGACAACTCTTTAACGAATAAAAAACAACTGACATAGTTTCCTTCCTATGGCGTACTAGTAAGTTTACGAGTATTTTTTATTCATATCTTTCCTACCATTTTTTCCGGAACTACCCACTCATCAAATTGCTCGGGAGTTACATAACCTAGCTTTACCGCCATTTCTTTCAAAGTAGTTCCCTCCTTGTGTGCTTTCTGTGCGATTTCAGCAGCTTTGTAATAACCAATTTTTGTATTGAGGGCAGTAACAAGCATTAAAGAATTATCAACATGTTTTCTAATGTTTTCTTGTATCGGCTTAATACCAACCGCACATTTATCATTGAACGAAATACAGCCTTCACCGATCAATCTTGCACTATGCAGAAAATTATAGATCATGACCGGTTTAAAGACATTCAATTCGAAATGGCCCATTGCCCCGCCTATATTGATTGCTACATCATTCCCCATAACCTGCGCGGCGATCATGGTTAGAGCTTCGCATTGTGTCGGATTTACTTTGCCCGGCATGATCGAAGAGCCCGGTTCATTGTCCGGGATAACAATTTCACCAATGCCACTCCTTGGTCCCGATGAGAGCATGCGAATATCATTGGCGATCTTCATCAGACTGACGGCCACTGTTTTCAATGCACCGTGAGATTCTACAATGGCGTCGTGAGATGCAAGCGACTCGAATTTATTTTCAGCAGTTACAAATGGCAAACCTGTCAGTGAGGCAATGTTGCTGGCGACATTTTCAGAATAGTTTGGCGGTGTATTAATGCCCGTACCAACGGCAGTACCGCCCAGGGCCAATTCGCTTAAGTGTGCCAAAGTATTTTTTATTGCTCTCAACCCGTGATCCAGTTGAGAAAAATAACCGCTGAACTCTTGCCCAAGTGTCAGAGGCGTCGCATCCATAAAATGCGTACGGCCGATCTTCACCACCTTTATAAATTCTTTACTTTTTTGGGCAAGTGTGTTTCTTAGTTTTTCAATGCCTGGAATTGTTGTTTGTACAAGAACTTTATATGCGGCAATGTGCATAGCGGTGGGGAACGTGTCATTTGATGATTGCGATTTGTTCACATCATCGTTTGGATGCAAGATTTTTTCCTTATCAGCAAGTTGTCCGCCATTCAATACATGAGCTCTGTATGCGATCACTTCATTCACATTCATATTAGTTTGCGTGCCGCTTCCGGTTTGCCAAACAACAAGTGGGAAATAATCGTCTAACTTTCCCTCGAGGATCTCATCACAGACTCTGCCAATGAGATCCGCTTTTTCTTTTGACAAAATTCCTGCTTCAAGATTGGTAATGGCAGCTGCTTTTTTCAAATAGGC
>VBAQ01000080.1:0-18287 GCA_005883765.1 Bacteroidota bacterium | reverse complement strand
ATTTTATTAATATCCTGTGCAATTTTGAAATTATCGATGCTGCGTTGTGTTTGCGCGCCGTAGTACGCGTCGTCAGGAACTTGTACCTCTCCCATTGTGTCTTTCTCTATCCTGTACTTCATATTTTTTTTTTTGAAATGCAAAGGTAATCAGCAAATGAATTCTATTGCGATTAAAAACCCCGTCTCGCTCACGTTTGTGCAGGATTATGAGCTAAGAAAACACGAATAATTGTACCTTTAAAATCTAACAATTGCTGATGAATTTTTTTCTCTCCAAAAAGATTGTACTTGTTATCACCCCAATAGTTGCGGTCATCGTCTTTTTTGTTTTTAGCTCACACCAATCTGTAGTTGATTTTAATACGCAGGTCAAACCGATATTTAACAAAAAATGTATCACTTGTCATGGTGGCGTCAGGCGAAAATCAGGGTTTAGCTTGTTATTTCGTGCGGACGCACTTGCGAAGAATAAGTCAGGTAAGCCAGCAATTATTCCTGGCGATCCTGATCATAGCGAAATGATCAGGAGGCTGACCGTCAATGACCCTGACGAAAGAATGCCTTACAAACACGAACCACTAAATAAACAGGAGATCGATATTTTAAAAAGGTGGATCAGGCAGGGAGCAAAGTGGGGTGATCACTGGGCCTATGTCGCAGTTGAGGCTGTCGATATACCGAAGGTTGAAACTGGCTGGACGAAGAACGAGATCGATAATTTCATTTATGAGAAATTGGAGCAGGAAAGATTAAAGCCTTCCACAGAAGCGGACAAACCCACGCTTCTTCGCCGGGCGGCACTTGATCTTATTGGTATGCCTCCTCCGGAAAAAATTGCCAGCCAATTTCTGAATGACAATACGAGCAGGGCATACGAGACCCTCATTGATTCTTTGTTGGCATCAAGACATTTCGGAGGAAAATGGGCGGCCATGTGGCTTGACCTCGCGAGATATGCTGACACGAAGGGGTATGAAAGAGACGATAGCAGGAGCATTTGGCATTACCGCGATTGGCTGATCAATGCTTTTAATCAGGATAAGCCTTACGATAAGTTTTTGACTGAACAAATTGCCGGCGATCTTTTACCCGATCCCACCGACGACCAGTATGTCGCTACTGCCTTTCATCGCAATACAATGACAAATGACGAAGGAGGCACCGACAATGAAGAATTCAGAACTGCCGCAGTTCTTGACAGGGTCAATACGACCTGGCAAGCCCTGATGGGAACTACTTTTGGCTGTGTACAGTGTCACAGCCATCCTTATGATCCTTTTACTCATGAAGAGTATTACAAGTTCATGGCATTTTTTAATGACACCCGCGATGAGGATACCTACGATGACTATCCTTTGATCAGGCACTTCACCGATTCTATGCACCAAAAGCTTAACTCATTAACACATTGGTTGCAGGAAAATGTTTCGGCAGAAAAGGCAATAGAAGTTAATCGTTTTCTCAGGACATGGCAACCTTCCATCAATTCATTAACGGCGGATCAGTTTGTAAACAGTGAGCTCGCTGATACAAAATTCCTCATTTTCCGTAATCATGCCGTTGCCAGGTTGAAACATGTTGATCTGGAAAACAAAAATTTGCTGATCTACCGATATATTAGTTGGAAGAAGGATGGAATATGGGCTATTCATCTTGATAAGCCCGATGGGCCTGTTATCAAAATTATATCACCGGACACGACAAGCAATTGGAAGATCACCGAGACAGAAATTCCCGTTGGCAGCGGCATACATGACATTTACTTTACTTATACTAATCCCCATTTGAAAAAAGCGGAAGATAATGGGCAGCAAATTGATTGGTTTTATTTTACGGAACAATTTCCGGGTAAAGGGAAACAGGGTTATGATGGCAATAAAAAAATATTTTGGTCATTGTTAACTGTACAAGTTCCTACGACGCCTGTTATGATGGATAATCCAACATGGATGCATCGAACAACGAATGTTTTTGAGAGAGGCAATTGGTTGGTGAAAGGAGATGTGGTCAGGCCAGCCGTGCCACATGCATTGAATCCAATGCCGAAGAATGCTCCCAATAATCGTCTCGGCCTGGCTATGTGGATAACAAGCAAAGAAAATCCACTAACGGCCAGAACAATGATCAACCGCGTTTGGGAGCAGTTATTTGGAACTGGCCTCGCCGAGACTTTAGAGGATCTGGGCACACAAGGCATTCCCCCGACTCATAAGGAATTGATGGATTGGTTGTCCTGGAAGTTTATGAATGATTACAAATGGAGCGTAAAAAAATTGTTGAAGGAAATTGTGATGTCGTCAACATACACGCAGGATTCGAAGTTAAGTTCGGAATCATTGGAGAAAGATCCATTCAATAAATTCTATGAGCGTGGTGCAAGGGTCCGGTTGTCGGCAGAGCAGGTACGTGACGAGGGTTTGTGTATAAGCGGATTGCTGAATGAAAAAATGTTTGGATCCAGTGTATTTCCCTACCAGCCCAAGGGAATCTGGTTATCGCCATGGAACGGCGCGTACTGGCAAAAAAGTGAAGGACAGGATCAATACAGGCGAGCGCTGTACACCTATTGGAAAAGGACTGCACCTTACCCATCCATGATGACTTTTGATGGCACTGCCCGTGAGGTGTGTGCAGCCCGACGTATTCGAACGAATACACCTTTGCAAGCATTGGTTACGCTAAATGACTCTGCTTACCTGGAAATGGCGCGTCATTTTGCTTATCGTATGGAGAAGGCCGGAAAAGATTTGAAACAACAAATAAGTGCGGGTTATGAACTGGCATTGTACAAACCGATCCCGGTTTCCACGCTGTCGGTGCTTTTGAAATTGTATGATCAATCATTGCAAAAGTTCAAAAAAGATAAGGACAAGACTTGCGAGATGATCGGTGAGAATGATCAGCACAATAACCCTGAAACAGCTGCATTGGTGGTAGTGGCAAATGCGCTATTAAATTTGGATGAAGTGATCACGAAGAATTAAGATTGGCAGAAATGAAACGCCAAATAATACCATACAATCCTGTGCTTAAAGAGTTGGCAAAAAAGCTTCGACAGAATATGACTTTTTCTGAAGTAAAACTTTGGAATGAACTAAAGAATGGAAAAGTGTTAGGCTATGATTTTGACAGGCAGAAACCAATTGGAAATTACATCATCGATTTTTATTGCAAAGATTTGATGTTAGCTCTTGAAGTAGACGGTGTAACACACGTTGTTGAAAAGATAATTTTGAAGGACAAATTAAGGCAGGATGAATTAGAAATGCTTGGAATAATTTTTTTTCGGTTTGATGCATTGCTGATCGTAAATAAGATTGAAAGTGTTTTGAAAGAAATTCAAAACTGGATATTGGAATATGAATCAAAGAACGGTGTGGCTGAGTTTGTGAGAAGAAGGCGAATGGCAATGCTAAATCCGAAATCGCGAAAGCGGGAAAACCCACCCCTGCCCCTCCCAGGAGCAGGCGTTTCAAAATCATCTTAGGAAATCATCCCCTCCGTGGAGGGGCGATATTGAGGAGGATATGAAACAAAGTGAGTGGGGTGGGTCTTGAATAGAGAACAGAACGTACAAGCGAGTGACACAACAGGTGATGATAAGAATTCCAAGGGTTGGCAACATCATTAAAGCGAAAATTGAAAAGGCAAAAAATGTGAATTGCTACTGCAGTATATTTATTAACTAAAGCTTGGCCTTCCTCTCCGCCTTAGGCGGAGGGGGACCTGAGGGTGAGGCATCATGACTAAAAAAGATCTCCATAATCAAAGACTTGTTGAAGAGGCCAATCATGCTTGCCTTCATTTTTATACCCGCCGACATTTTCTGAGGGAAAGTGCGATGGGATTGGGAGCGCTGGCAATAGGTTCCTTGATCGGCTGTCGCTCCCGCTCATCAGATGGCACTTCAAATGTTTTATTCGATCCGGCGCATCCGTTAGCACCGAAACTGCCACCATTTCCCGGCAAAGCCAAAGCCGTGATCTATCTGCACATGGCAGGAGCGCCCTCGCAATTAGAATTGTTCGATTACAAGCCTGTATTGATGAAATTAGATGGGCAGGATTGCCCCGAGTCCCTATTGGAAGGTAAACGGTTTGCATTTATTCGCGGGGTTCCAAAAATGCTGGGTCCGCAGGCAAAATTTGCACAACATGGTGAAAGTCGCGCGTGGGTGAGTGAGCACCTTCCTCATTTTTCGACTATCGTTGATGAGGTTAGTTTTTTGAAAGCGGTCACCACCGACCAATTCAATCATGCGCCTGCGCAATTGCTTGTGCATTCAGGATCGCCACGTCTTGGCAGACCGAGCATGGGTTCATGGGTCACTTATGGATTAGGGACAGAAAATCAGAACCTGCCCGGATTTGTTGTTCTGACATCAGGAGGGAAATTTCCTGACGCCGGCAAGAGCGTTTGGGGCAGTGGATTTTTGCCATCGGTATACCAGGGAGTGCAATGCAGATCAGAAGGCGACCCGGTTTTATTTATAAAAGATCCTGAGGGGATGGACCGTGACCTTCGCAAGGCTTCTATCGATGCTATCAACGAGATCAACAGGAAGGAATATGACGAATATAAAGACCCGGAAATTCTTTCACGCATTTCGCAGTATGAAATGGCATATCGAATGCAGATCTCTGTGCCCGAGGTCATGAATATAAATGATGAACCTGATTACATTCATGAAATGTATGGTACAAAGCCAAACGTTGCGTGCTTTGCCAACAATGTTTTGCTGGCAAGAAAACTGGTAGAAAAAGGTGTTCGTTTTGTTCAATTGTTTGACTGGGGTTGGGACAGTCATGGCACAGACGCCAATCTTGCCATTGACATTGGATTTATCAACAAATGCAGGCAGGTAGACAAATCAATGACGGCGTTGATCCTTGATCTGAAGCAAAGGGGGTTGCTTGAGGAAACATTGGTAATATGGGGAGGAGAATTTGGCCGAACACCAATGCAGGAAAATCGCGAGGGCAAGCAAAATATATTTAAAGGAAGAGATCACCATACCGAAGCCTTTACGATCTGGATGGCTGGTGCCGGCATAAAAAAGGGTGGTAGTTACGGCGAAACAGACGAGATTGGGTACAGTACCATAAGCGGAAAAGTAGAACCATTCGATGTACAGGCGACCATTCTGAACCAGTTGGGATTTGACCATGAAAAATTTACCTACCAGTTCCAGGGCCGCCCTTACAGATTGACAGATGTAAAGGGAAGGGTCATTGATGAGATCCTTTCCTGATTGGCTCAGAATTGATCACTATTTAATAACCAAATAACAACAAATTGAACCGAAGAAATTTTTTGGAGTTTGGTGCGTCATCAACCGCAGCCTTGTTACTCTCCCTCGATACATTTTCTTCCAAGCATAAACCTGCATTCGCCATGAATAAAAATTTTGAATTAAAAGTATTGGCAACCAACTGGGGCTTTGGTGGCACCATTGATGAATATTGCTCAAAGGTTAAGCGTGATGGGTACGATGGGATTGAGATATGGTGGCCAACGGAAAAGAAGAACCAGGAGGAATTGTTTGAAAAAAATAATCTTGAAGTCGGTTTTCTTACGGCGGGGCATGAAAGCAATTACCCCGATCATTTCAATACCTTCAAGAATATGGTTGACGCCGCAGCAAAGAATACGGTTCAGAGGCCTTTGTACATCAACTGTCACTCGGGAAGAGATTATTTTTCTTTTGATCAAAACAAAACTTTCATAGAGCACACCTTGCAATTAGCAAAAGAAACAGGCATTAAGATCTGTCATGAGACCCATCGGTCAAGGATCTTATTTGCGGCTCCCGTTGCGAGGCAATATTTTGATAAGATCCCCGAATTAAGAATTACTTACGATGTATCACATTGGTGTAACGTGAGCGAAAGCTTATTACAGGATCAGCAGGAAACCGTGAACATTGCCTTACAAAGAGTAGATCATATTCATGCCCGCATTGGTCATCCTGAAGGACCGCAGGTAAATGATCCGAGAGCACCCGAGTGGGACGAAACGATGAAGGCTCATTTTGCCTGGTGGGACAAAGTAGTTGAGCTAAAAAAACAACAAGGCGACCGCCTAACCATACTTACTGAATTCGGCCCGCCTACTTACATGCCCACGCTGCCTTATACGCAACAGCCGCTGGCCGATCAATGGGCCATCAATGTACATATGATGCAGTTGTTGAGAAAGCGCTATGCAACCCCCTAACCCCTAACGCTTGCGCTAAAGCTTCGTCCGGCGCCATAGGCTTTGGCCGACGGCGTCAGCGTCGGCGCAAAGGGGGACTTGGGCGACCTTTCCAGTCGAATCCTTGTTTACTTATATTCGTGTCTCATCAATTTGTGTAATTCGTGCTAATCAGTGTTTCAGAATTCTTCGGCCGTTTCCATGTCGTACTTGTCCATCTTCCTATCGGCATTTTATTGCTGGCCTGCGGTTTTCAATGGCTGGAGAGAAAACCGAAATTTTCCTCTTTACATGTTGCTACTCGTCTTGCTTTTTTTATTGGCATGTTGAGTGCAATTCTTTCGGCTGCCACGGGCTACCTGTTGTCTCTGACTGGTGATTATGATGAGTCATTGTTGAGCAAACACAAATGGCTTGGTATCAGCACGGCCTTGGTAAGTATTGGAATGTACTATTTGTACCGGAAACCAGCGTCCATCAAAACACAGTCTACTGCAAGTATTCTTCTATTTCTGCTAATAGTATTTACGGGTCATTTGGGAGGATCGCTCACACATGGTTCAGATTATCTTACAAAATCCTTTTCAGAATCTGCAGACACCGTCGTGCGACGAAAACCAATTCCGAATATACAGGAAGCAGTTGTTTATGCAGATATCATACAACCTTTGCTGCAGACAAAATGCTATGGCTGTCACGGAAAAAATAAACAAAAAGGCAAATTGCGCATGGATGATACTTTGAGGTTAATGAAAGGCGGAAAGGACGGGGTAGTCATCATTCCTGGCAATGCCGAAAAAAGCGAGATGGTCAAGCGAACATCCTTGCCGCGTGAAGATGATGATCATATGCCACCGAAAGAAAAGCCGCAGTTAAGCGGAGACCAAATTGCATTGATCCATTGGTGGATCGCTTCCGGGGCCTCATTTGATAAAAAAGTTAAGGAGCTTAATCAACCGGAGACTATTACGCCTGTCCTGCTTGCTTTGCAAAAATCAGAACAGGAAAAAATAATAATCCCCGATATTCCCGCCGCGCCGGTGGCAAAAGCAGATGAAGCTGCAATAAAAAAATTAAAGGATAAGGGTGCAGTCGTCATGCCTCTATCGCAAAGCACAAATTATCTTTTCGTAGATTTTGTTACAACAAGGAATTTCAGTGACAGCGAAATGCACTTGTTAATGCCATTGAAAGAGCAAATGATAGCGTTGAAACTTGGAGATACGTTCATTACTGATTCCGCCTTACAGCTCATCTCTCAATTCCGAAACCTGATGAGGTTGCAGTTAGATCATACAAAAATTACGGACAAAGGATTGGCGTATTTAAAATCGTTGGTAAACCTTCGCTATTTGAATTTGGTCGGCACAAGAGTTACAGCAGTGGGAGTGATGCAATTGAAAGTTTTGAAAAACCTTCGATCCATTTATCTTTATCACACAGCAGTTAAAAAAACGGAATGGAACAATCTGAAAGTTGCATTTCCAAAAGCATTGATCGATTCGGGAGGATATACGGTTCCATTCTTGCCTACCGACACAATAGAAGTAAAACCACCAAAGACTAAACAGTAACCGATGAAATTTTTCTTTTTCCTATGTTTTCTTGTTCCATTGACCGGCTTTTCCCAGTCAGAAAAAAATCATAATCCTGTTCCTACAAAATCGCAACTGGCCTGGCATCAAATGGAATTTTATCTTTTTGCTCATTTTGGGCCGAATACTTTTACAGACAAAGAATGGGGTGAAGGCACAGAACCTGAAGATATTTTTAATCCGACTCATTTAGATTGTCGTCAGTGGTGCCGTGTTGCCAAGGCGGCAGGAGCGAAAGGAATTATCGTTACTGCCAAACATCATGATGGGTTTTGCCTGTGGCCCAGTAAGTATTCGACGCATACCGTTCGCGAGAGCAAGTGGAAGAACGGAAAAGGCGACGTGCTCAAAGAATTATCGCAGGCCTGCAAAGAATATGGATTGAAATTCGGAGTATATATTTCACCGTGGGATCGCAACCATCCGAAATACGGAACGCCGGCATACAATGAAGTGTTTATAAAGATGATGAAAGAGATCTTTACCAGGTATGGACCCATTTGGGAATTATGGTGGGATGGCGCGAACGGGGAAGGACCGAATGGAAAGAAACAGGTTTATGATTGGGATCGATTTAAAAGAACCATTAAGGCGATCTCTCCCAACACGGTTATTTTTAGCGACGTGGGCCCTCACATCCGCTGGGTGGGGAATGAAAATGGTATTGCCGGGGAAACCAATTGGAATTTGCTAGACACAACAGGATTTACACCCGGAGCAGGAGCACCACCTGCCGATACTTTGAATCGCGGAAATGTGAACGGAAAAAATTGGATACCTGCCGAGTGTGACGTAAGCATTCGTCCCGGCTGGTTTTATCACAAAGAAGAAGATGAAAAAGTAAAAACACCTGAGCAATTATTTCAACTTTGGTTAAGGTCTGTTGGTCGCGGAGCGAATTTATTGTTGAATGTACCGCCGGACAGGAGAGGGAGAATAAATGAAAAAGATTCGGCGGCCTTGTTGGGGTTTAAGAATCTCAGAGATGCAAACTTTAAAGACAATTTTTCATTGACGGCAAAAAAGGAATTTCATTATGATGGAATTATTTATAAACAAAACGAGTTTGCAGACGGGAATCCCAAAACTTTTCAAAACCCACTCGACTATTCCCGGGCAGACTTCTGGATAAAATTTGACCCCGTCAAGAGAATTAATTGTATAGTATTAAAAGAAGTGATCGACAAGGGCCAGCAGGTAAAACAAGCGACATTATATTTACTAAAAGGCGCAGATGCTGTTAAAGAAATACCTTTGACAACTATAGGCCACAAAAGGATCATCACATTCCCTGCCGAAGACATCAGTGCAATCAGATTTGTCATTAAGGATGCAAAAGGGACCGCGATGATAAGTGAAATCGAAACTTACCTGGTCAATGAAAATCTAATCGAAAAATGATTATGAAAAAGATCTTTCAACTTTTCTTATTGTTCGTTGCGTTCAATCACCAGCTATCGTTTGGTCAGCAAGCAACAACAACGAATTTTCTGGCCGAATCTAAGTCGCAAAAAGAACAAAGAATGAAGTGGTGGAAGGATGCCAGGTTTGGTTTATTTATCCACTGGGGATTGTACTCAGTGCCCGCGGGTGAATGGAAAGGTGATACAAGCCACGCCGAATGGATACGAACGACTGCAAAGATTCCAATAAACGAATACGAAAAATTTGTTCACCAATTCAATCCTGTAAAATTTAATGCTGACGAGTGGGTAAAGCTGGCGAAAGCTGCAGGTATGAAATACATTGTCATCACATCCAAACACCATGATGGCTTTTGCATGTTTGATACGAAGCAAACGGATTTTGATATTATGTCTACACCTTTTCATCGTGATGTGATGAAAGAGTTATCGGAGGCCTGCAAAAAAGAGGGTATCCAGCTTTGTTTTTATCACTCCATCATGGACTGGCATCATCCTGATTATTTGCCAAGGAGAGAATGGGAGAAAGACAGGCCAACAACGGGAGCCAATTTTCAAAACTATATTTCTTACATGAAAAACGAGTTGAAGGAATTACTCACGAACTATGGCAAAATTGGTGTGCTTTGGTTTGATGGTGAATGGGAAAATACCTGGACGCATGAAAGGGGGAAAGACCTTTACCAGTATGTAAGAAGCTTGCAGCCATCCATTCTTATCAACAATCGTGTTGATGTAGGCAGGGAAGGAATGCAGGGTTTAACGAAAGCGGGTGAATTTGTCGGCGATTTTGGAACGCCGGAACAGGAAATTCCTGCGACCGGCGTCCCCGGCGTTGACTGGGAAAGCTGCATGACGATGAACAATAATTGGGGTTACAATAGTCATGACAATAACTGGAAATCCTCGGAAGACCTGGTTCGAAAACTAATTGATATTGCTTCAAAGGGCGGAAACTTTTTGTTGAATGTCGGTCCAACGTCAGCAGGTGTCTTCCCGCAGCCGGCAATCGATCGCCTGAAAGAAATTGGTTCGTGGATGAGCATAAATCATGAATCAATTTATGAAACACACGCAAGTCCATTTAAAAAACTTGCGTGGGGCAGGTGTACACAAAAACCGGTCGGCGGCGGAACAAGGTTATACTTGCATGTATTCGACTGGCCATCGGACGGAAAGTTGGTTGTACCCGGATTAGGAAGCCAGGTAACAAATTGTTTTGCCTTAGCAAATAAGAAAAAATTAAAAATTGAAAGAGTTGGAAGTGATTATATAATTGATGTATCAAATGCAGACAAGCAAAATTATGCGACTGTGATTGTTGCGGACATAAAAGGGAAGCCTGTGATCTATGAGGCGCCGGAAATAAAATCTTCGTCGAATATTTTTATTGATGAAATTCCTGTTTCCCTGGTTACTCAGATACCTGGCGCAGTCATTCATTATACCATAAATGGTGAAGAACCGAAAATGAATTCAAGTGTTGCACCCAAAATCCTGGTACTAAAAAAATCAACCACGGTGAAGGCAAAATGTTTTTTGAATGGCAAAGCTATTACTGGAACATCATCCGCAAGTTTTGAAAAAGTGATTTCTGCCGCGGCCATGAATATTTCATCACCGTCACCGGGGATTCATTATTCTGTATATGAAGGGGAATGGTCGTCATTGCCCGACTTCAACAGTTTGAAACCGGCAGCCTCGGGTATTTCCGGCGGCATTGATATCAGTTCAAAACAAGGAAGCGACAACTATGGATTTGTATTTGATGGCCTGGTAAAAATTCCTGCCGATGGCGTTTATAATTTTTATATTTCGTCTGATGATGGAAGTAAATTATTTATCGATGAGAAAATGCTGATTGACAACGATGGGCTGCATGGAATGTCAGAAAAAAACAATGAAGTTCCCTTATCAAAAGGATATCACAAGATCAAAATTTTATTTTTTGAAAGGAGTGGTGGGGATGATTTGCAAGTACAGTGGCAGGGGCCAGGATTTAAAAAACAAATGATCCCATCTTCGGTTTTTTTCAGGGAGTGATTCTCTCATTACTTTCGCTGAAAAAAAGAGATTCAAATTATTTTCCTGAGAAATTAGGCTTTCTTTTTTCCAGGAAGGCTGAAGTGCCTTCCTTCATATCTTCGGTGGCAAAGCACTCGCCAAATTTTTTTATTTCAAAATCATAACCTTGTTGCGTATGGTCAAAATGGTTAACGCATTCGATAACGTTTGAAACGGCGATTGGTGCTTTTGTTTGAATGATCCCAAGAATTGCTTTCGCGGTCGTTAACAATTCATCTTGTTGCACTACTTTATTCACGATTCCATAGTCCATCGCCTCTTTTGCACTGATCATGTTTCCACTCATGAGTAATTCCATCGCGATATTTCTTCCCACTAATTGGGTTAATCGTTGCGTACCTCCATATCCTGGTATCAATCCAAGATTCACTTCCGGCTGTCCAAACTTTGCATTTTCACTCGCATAAATGAAATGACAAGCGAGAGCCAGTTCGCAACCGCCACCCAGCGCAAATCCATTAACGGCAGCTACTATCGGCTTTGGACAGTTTTCAATTTTATCAAAAACAATTTGTTGACCCCGCCTTGCCAATTCTTCCCCGCGCGTTGCATTCAATTGTAAAAACTCATTTATGTCTGCGCCCGCCACAAATGCCTTATTCCCTGCGCCGGTGAGGATGGCTGATTTTATTTCAGGCTCCTTATACGCCGCTTCAACAGCGCTGCTCAATTCACCAATCACCTCTTTATTCAGAGCGTTCAGCTTGTCAGGACGATTGATGGTGATGATAAAAATTCCATTCTCGAGCGAAGTCAACAATGTATTGTACATGATAAATCATTTTCACCAAATGTAAGGATTGATACAACCAAATAAAAAAGCATCCCGACGCTTACGGTCGGGATGCCTGGACGAAGTGATTGAAAGAAGGGAAACCAAATCCGAAGTATATCTAGTTTTTTATTGAAGGAGTATTGGTCACGGATAAATGGTTTGTCGAATTGCCGCCACTTTGCACAATGATCTTGAACGATTGCAACCCATCTACTTTTAGAATATAAATTCCGCTTTGCAGGTCGCTAACCTTTTGTTCCTGGAGATTAGATACTCTGAATTGTTTCAAAACTTTTCCATCCATTGTATAGAGCATTGCGAAAGTTTCCTTGTCAATCCCACTTACTCTGAACCAGAAATTGCCGTTGTTAGGGTTAGGACCAACTGTAAGTTTTGCTATCATGTCCGTTTGTTTAGTCAATGAATTTTTACTTATAGAAAATGTTTGAACAGTGTCCGTATTTATGATATTGGGATTGCCTCCTCCTTTCTTCCCACCGACCTTTGGAACGAATATTTTTATGTCGGAGTAACAAATGCTTGCATTTAATCCAACTATTTTTAACCGATAATAGGACGTGTCATTAGATGAATTGACATCCGTATAACTATAATTGAGCTGGCTCGAACTGTTACCTCCCGCGGCTTTACTGTTGACAAATGAAAGTTGGGTAAATCCTACTTCGCCTTTTAATCTTCTTTCTACACCAAAGCCCTGGTTGTTTGTCTCGGTGGCAGTAGACCAGCTAACATTTACGCTGCTTTGTTTGCCCGCTTTTACTGAAAGAGCCACCCCTGTTGCTGAGCAGTTGGCGACCACGGTATTATCAGACAAAGTAAATCTTGATAAGCTGTTCAATCCCGTTTTTTCCACGTAGTTGTTAGCAGAATTTGTGGTGCTTTGAGACTGATTTGTCCAGTTCACACCGTTGTCATCACTTTGGAAGAGCGCAAAATTATTTTCATCTTTTCCGTTTTTTTCTGCGTCAAAATAACTCAACCGAAGGGTGGCATTTAATGCCGTGTTAGTTTGTGGAGTGATCGAAAAATAGCGGAGTATGCTTCCATTGAGTCCAGCGCCCGATTGAGCCAGGTGTCCTCTTTTAATAGTTACCGAGCCAAGACTAACTGCACTACTGATAATTGCCCCCAGGTTACCAGGATTTGCGGCATTTGGTGCATTGAGATCAAGTGTTATCACTGCTTCACCGCCGCTGGGTGCAATGATCCGGCTGTTTTCATTTTCATTATTCAACACCGCAGTGCTTGCGAGCGTCAAATTTTTTTGGTTGAGATCCAATAACCCTGAAGTAAAATTAAGCTGGTTGTTGATATTGACGTCGGACAGCAGCATCAACTTACTACCTGCTGTCTTTGCGACATCCATTTGATAAAATGCAACTGCTGATGTTCCGTCTATGTTAGTCGTTGTATTACCCGTAAACTTGACAACACCAGTGCCCGCAGAAAAAGCGCCCTTGTTGATGATGTCTAGGTTGCTAACGTTGATCGTGACATTCCCAGTGTTCACCCATTGTGTGCCAGATGGAATATTGAGTTGGGCAAACGCAGGTAAACTAAACATCAGGACCTTATAGAGAAGCAGATATTTTTTCATAACCATCGTTTGAGAATTGTTTTGTTTTTACCGTTTGGTCATGTCCGGCTACGCCGAAGCATAACTTATTTCTTCTTTAATTCTTCCACTTCTCTTCTCAGTTCATCGATTTGTTGCTGTTGTTCTTTAATAGCCTGCACCAGGATCGGTGTCATGTTAGCGTAGGCCACAGATTTCATTCCCTTCTCATCTGTTTTCACGAGTTGAGGAAATTCCTTTTCAAGTTCCTGTGCAATAAAACCTACTTGCTGACTCTTGTCCCTGGTGGAGTCCTTCCAGTTGTAAGTGTAGCCGCTAATGTTCCTGACCTTATCCAAACTATTTTGTAGCGGAACAATATTCTCTTTTAGCCTCACGTCAGAGTTTTGGGTGAGTGTCCCCGCCAATGTCGCATTTCCCGCTCCCCAGAGTTGCAGCGCACTGATTCCACCGTATTCAAAAACAACTTCCGATGTTTGATATATATCCGTTGACTGAGCTTTCAGTTTCCAGACTGTACCCTTACTGGCGTTTTTAAAAGAAAGAACGCCAAACTGATCGGCTGTTTCGACCAGCTGTAAAATGGGGCCTGTGTTTGTGGTGATTTTATTGATTTCAGCAACACCATTAAACCTCAGGAACTGGCTACTGAAATCTCCATAGATGAGAGGAGAGGATGTCTGCGAATTTGAAATATAAAGTTTGTTGCTTCCCATTTCATTGGAACCCGCGCTCATTCCAATGAATACATTGTCTGAGCCGTTCACATTGTTAAAGCCAGCACTCCATCCACTAAAATAGTTTTCGTAACCGTTATTATTGTATCCTGCGAAATTTCCGATGAAAACATTAGTTGATCCCGTTTTGTTATTATAACCTGCCCTAAAGCCAGAAAAATAATTATTCTCACCGGTGGTGGTGAAGTAACCTGCCTGGTAACCTACAAAATGATTTAGTTTACCCTCTGTGTTTGACATCCCCGCTTTATTACCAACAAACAAATTCTGATAACCCGATGTATTGCTATAACCCGAAAAGTAGCCACTGAAGTAATTATCCGTTCCGTATGTATTATGATATCCTGCCTCGTCGCCTTCGAAGTGATTTCCGCTGCCAGTGGTGTTACTAAATCCAGCCCCGTTGCCGATGAAATGATTGTTGCTTGCTGTGGTATTTGAGTAGCCTGCGAGATTTCCAATAAACAAATTTGCCGCGCCTGTTGTGTTGCTATATCCAGATTCAAAACCGATAAATTGGTTGCCATTTGCCGTTGAATTATGAAATCCTGCAAAAAAGCCGCTAAAGTGATTTTGATTTCCAATCGAATTAAATCCCCCTGCTTTATATCCATCAAAATGATTTTGATAACCGCTAGTATTGGAATTGCCGCTGTACATGCCACTAAAATAATTCTGATAACCGGTTGTATTCAACTGGCCTGATTGATATCCATTGAAAATATTTTCATAACCAGAGGAGTTGTTTTGTCCAGCCTGAAAACCAATGAACTCATTGTAATTGCCCGTAGTATTAGAGCTGCCATTAAAATTACCAATGAAAAGATTTTGTCTTCCTGTTGTGTTTACAAGGCCGGACAGATGTCCAATAAAAATATTGCCATCGCCTGTCGTGTTCGAAGATCCCGCCTTGTACCCATAGAAGGTGTTGTAGCTTGCCTGGTTATTTTTTCCTGCCATGTAACCTACTAACGTTGCAGGCGTGTTACCTGAAAATCGGAATATCTGCTCGCCATTAACTTTTCCGACCAGGGGACTGTTATCTATTGTTCCGATAAAATTGGTAGAATCCGTCCCGGTATTTCCCGTGGTAGTCCAGCCGCTGAGTGGTCCTTGCGCGGCCGAGCTGACCGGCGCCCATGCACTACCGTTGAAAAAATAGAAGCCAGTTGCCGCATCAATTTGATAAACCAACAAGCCTGTTGCCGGAGCAGCAATGGCCGTTTTTTGCGCTGCCGTTAATCTTGGAATTAAAATTCCTTTGGCTGTTGATTTGATATCCAGCAAAGCGCTGTTGTCAGCATTGCTGCCATCAGTATTAATAGCTACGCCCTGTTGCGCATACACAACGGAGAAGATGAAAACCGTTTTCCAAAGCAGAAAAAACTTTTTCATAAAAAAATTTTGATGATTTAAATAAATCAGCGATTAAGCCGGTTACGTTTTTAATTGACAATTCAAAAATGAGAAGCCGGTAACGCGAAAGAAAATTTATCATGCTTTGACGCGATGATATCGAATTGAGGTGGGGCGAATCAACATTTAAGCGTATGCCTTGGAATTATTTTTTCGTAACAGTGTCTGAACCGAACAAGTTCTTATTAAATCATGATGATCGAAGACGAAAGGAAGTAACAGCCACTGACTTCTTTATCTGTCTCGTTCAGTGGTTACGACGTTCTGCATCTATTTTTAGTCGTTTTAGCTTGATCCAAATACGCCTCACTTGCTTTTTGTTGTATCGCCAGTTGATTCATTACATCTTTGAAAACTATTTTCAAAAAAATCTAAATTAATTTTTATGACTCATCATCAAATCAATTTAATACGATCATCCTGGGCTAAAGTAAATGAGATGGATGTTGTTGCAGTAGGCAACCTGTTTTATAATAAGATATTTGAAATGGCACCGGCCGCCAGGCAGATGTTCAAAGGCTCAATCGCTGAACAGTCAAGAAAAGTTTTCAGCATGCTTAATTACGTCATCAGCAAGCTCGATAAGCTGGAAGATATCATAAGTGAAGTGGAAAAATTGGCAAAGCGCCACGCCGGCTATGGCGTGAAGGAAGAACATTACACAGTTGTAGGCAATGCCTTGCTGTGGACGTTGGAAAAAGGATTAGGCGAGTATTGGAATGAGGAGTTGAAGCAAGCCTGGACTGATTGTTACTCGACGCTGGCTACGGCTATGATCAATGCTGCGCAACCTACGGCCAATGCCGCCTGATTGCCGATTGCGGCATCTCTGTTTTATTTATTACGGAAGGGCAATTGAAAACGCTTCAATTGAAATTTGCTACGCTTCAGTGGTTTAAATTGCCGTATTAGAAGAGATCTGCGCAATTTTGAAACGGTTAATCGTTCTGAAAAAATAGTAGTTATGACTTTGGAGCAAGTAGCATTGGTAAAGAAAACATGGAGGGTATTTCGGGAAATTGATCCGCAGCTGACCGGAGACGTTTTTTATAGTAAGCTATTTATTGAAGTGCCACATGTAAAGCATCTCTTCAAAACTTCCCGGGAAATCCAATCGAAGAAGCTGATCGATATGTTAAGCCTGATCGTCGGTAGGTTGGACAGGCTTGATGAACTCACTGAAGAGATAAAACACCTGGCAATCCGACACGTCGATTACGGGGCGAGACCAGAACATTATCATGGTGTAGGTGCCGCCCTGATCTGGACACTGAAGCAAGGCCTGGGTGCTGATTGGACCGCAGAAGTGGAAGATGCCTGGATCAATTGTTACAAGATATTATCTGACACGATGATAAAAGCCGCAAACTATAAGGGCCAATCTGCCTGAGATGTGGAAATATTTTAGATATGTGCGGACGGTAAGGTTCAACCGACCTGTTGTAATAGCAGGCCTTCCTTTTTGGACACACAGGTAAATTCTTCCAGGATACGTTTTAATTCATATTTGCTACACTTCGATAGTTTGCATTTTGGCTTACCCTGTTTCTTTTTTAATTTCAGATAGCTGATTTACCAAATAAAATCCCGGGTCACTCCAACTTTTGTTATTGATAAATGAGAAAAGTTTCAGCCATATTTTTCTTATTGATCGCTCATCTTTCGTCCCATGAGCAGCTATCTTCTTACAATTTTCGATCGCTTACGACCAGTGACGGCCTAAGTGATGGCATTGTCCGGGCCATATCACAGGATAAGTATGGATTTGTATGGATCGGCACCTCCTATGGACTTAATCGGTTTGACGGTCTCAGCATAAAAAAGTTTTTTTTCAGAAACGGAGATACAACCTCTCTTCCTGATAATTATGTGCAGTCACTCCGCCAGGATAGGAAAGGCAACCTGTGGGTAGGTACTCGCAAAGGACTGTGCCGCTATGATTACATCCATGATTGTTTCATTAATTATTCGAGTACGAATAGCCTGACCATAAATGACATCAGGGATGATCGTAAAGGAAATATTTGGCTGGGCACCTCCTCCGGTTTGTGGATGTTGGAAAAAAAAGGCACCGTTCAAAGATTGACGGGGCGTGATTCAGTTGAAAAAAAACTTCGATGCTCCATTACCAGAATAATTGTGGCTGAATCAGGTAATCTGTATCTGGCAACTCCCTGCGGGATCAAGATTATTAACCCTGAGACATTGGAATATGAAGAAATAATCTACGATCCGGGCGCGAAGTTCTCGATCAGCAGCAACGATGTTTACTCCGTTGTTATCGACACATCCGGGTATTTATGGGCAGCGTGTGCACATGCAAAATCGCTACTGGATAAAATCGATCTGAAGAACCGGACAGTGAAACATTATGAACGCTTCACCGATCCCGAAAAAAAATGGAGCAACAATACCGTTTTAAGTCTGTTGATAGACACCAAGGGCCGCCTGTGGGGAACTG
>VBAQ01000284.1:4104-5569 GCA_005883765.1 Bacteroidota bacterium | reverse complement strand
CCAGGAAACAGAAAATGCAATGAGTATTCCAATCATGTTCGAAGGTTAGAGTGTCGAGGTTACAATAACCGCTAACGTAACGCATTTGCCATGGCATGGCAATAGCGAACTGTCAGCTTGGTACAAAGGCTTAATTGAAAAACAGAAGTTGAAGATAAGAACTAATGTGTAATGGCGTAATGCCGGAACAAAAGCCGATGGATGATTTGTGGCGAGTGATTACTGTCAAGCCTGCCATTGTAAATGCACAATGTTAGCAGCAGGCATTTTAAGTTTGGCCGCTACTCACTGAATGTAATCAAAATAATTTTGGTGGAGTAAAAGAATAAACTATTTTCGTAGTGTACTACTTAACTAATACACTAATGATAGAAGTAAAAAACTTGTCTTTTGGTTATAAAAAAAGAAAACTTCTTTATAAGAATTTAAACCTCGCATTACCTGTTGGAAGCATTTACGGTTTATTGGGTAAGAACGGTGCAGGAAAATCAACATTACTTAAAAATTTTACGGGATTATTGTTTCCAAAACACGGAGAGCTTTTTGTAAACGGTTATACGCCCAAGAAAAGATTGCCTTCATTTTTAGAAACAATTTATTTTATCCCCGAGGAAGTTTATGTGCCGTCATTAACTATCAACCGGTATAAAGACCTTTTCGCTCCGTTCTATCCCTTATTCAATGAAGAGCAATTCTACAGTTATCTTGATTTACTTGATGTTCATGATAAAGGAAAACTGAACACGTTATCATTTGGTCAACAGAAAAAATTTATCCTTGCTTTTGCGCTCGCTTGCAACACGAGAATTTTATTATTGGATGAACCGACCAATGGCTTAGATATTCCTTCCAAAATAAGATTCAGGAAACTGATCGCTTCTGTTTTTACGGATGACAAAATGATATTCATCTCTACACATCAAATACGCGATTTGGATAATTTAATTGACAATGTAATTATAGTTGATAACGGCGAGTTGTTACTGCAGGCTTCTATTACAGAAATCAGTAGTAAACTGAGTTTTAAAATTGCAGATGATTTGCCGGATGATAGTGATGTATTATATGCGGAATCATCGTTAAAAGGTTATTCGGTTGTAATGCAAAATAAAAGCGGCGAAGAGTCGAAGGTTAACCTTGAATATTTATTCAATGCAGTTACAGAAAATCCGATAAAAGCAAAATCAATCTTCAATACTAAATAACTGTTATGAACAATACTTTCAATACAAACAGATTTGGTTTATTGTTTAAGAAAACAATTGCAGAAAGACCTATACAAACGATTGGTGTTACGGTTTTGTTGCTGTTGTTATCGTTTATACTATATGTTGTAGCTAAAAAATTATCAGGGTTCGGTGCTGCACAAAATCTAACTTTTATCTGGGGATTACCCGGCGGCGGATTTTTCTTAGCCTCGTTTGTATTTGGCTATTTCAATAACAATGCCAGTGGTGCTTCTTAT
>VBAQ01000284.1:0-4090 GCA_005883765.1 Bacteroidota bacterium | reverse complement strand
TTATCTCACATTGCCTGCTTCGTATTTTGAGAAATGGCTATGCAGCATACTTATCACAGGTGTGTTATATCCACTTATCTTTTTAATCTTTTACCACCTAATAGATTTGGCTTTTGTTTCTGCTTATCATAACAGCCTTGACCCAACATCTGTTTTTTACAAGCAGCAATATGAAAGGGTTTACACATTTGATCTAAATGGAATTGTCGCATGGAAGGTTTATTCATTGTTCCTGATGTTAACCGGCTCAATGCTTACGGGCGCTTTGTACTTTAATAAAATTCCATTTATAAAAACCGGCATAACCGTTTGTATTGTTTTATTCGTGATTGTAGGATTGAACTGGATAATAGCAACGGTTTTATTTGGTAATGTAAATGATGCGGCACCTTACGATCATGTAACACTCGCAGTTGGTAAAGAGGAGGGAACATTAATACTGCCTTCCGGTATTGAGAATTTTTTTCATTACAGTTTAGCATTTGTAATACCTGCCATGCTATGGATTTTACCATTAAGCAGGTTGAGAGAAAAAGAATTTTAAATTTCATGCATGGAGTTTAAAGAAAATCCCGCGATTTACATACAAATAGCAGAATACGTTTGCGAGCACATCTTATTAAAGAAATGGAAGCTGGGCGACAAGTTAATCAGTATAAGAGAATTGGCTGTTCAGACAGAAGTAAACCCAAATACTGTGCAACGGGCTTACGATCTTTTGCAACAACAAAACATCATTACCAACAAAAGAGGTATTGGTTATTTTATAGAAGATGATGCCATGGAGCGAATTCTTGGTTTTAGAAAAGAACAATTTATAGAAAATGAGTTGCCTGTTTTTATGCGCAATATTTTTTTACTGAAAATGGATTTCAAGGAAATAAGAACGATGTACGATCAATTTGTAAAAGAGCATTTTAAAAAATAAGTATATGAAATTTACTACAAGAATATTGGTATTGATATTTGTGTTGATAATAGCGGGTTTGCTTTCATCGAATATGATTTTAAAAAAACAATATGACGCGATTGATAAGAGTGATATTTACTGGACGTACAATAAAGTATTAGAACAACCATTCAAATATTTAAATATTACCGGTGGTAATGAAACAAATATTTATTATGAGCCAAGCGCTAAGCCTTCTGTTCGTCTTTTGCAGGAATGGGTAAAGTATCATAATGGTAAAATAAAGGCTAGTGTGCGGAACGATACTTTATTCATCGACTTCGATTATAAACCTGCCAATCCTTTTGAAAAATTCTGGTTGGCGAATGCAGCCCCGGTGCGTATTTTTTCTCCTGAACTTTTATCAGTAACTGGTAATAACACGCATTTTGAAATGCAAAAGGTTAAGCAAAAAAACATTAATGTAAACATAACCGGAAGGTCAAAATTTGAAGTTGAAAGCATGAGTAAGACAATGGGTACAGTTAATGTTTACCAAAGAGATTCATCAGAAATTGTTTTTGAAATTTCTCCTGAATACCTGACAACTGTAGTTACTGATAACACAAGAATAGGTTTTAGTGCAACTAACACAACACAAACAAACAGGGATGAATCAATGAATATTAACTCAGTTAACGCGGATGTTGGCGGACACTGTTTACTGGATATAGGTCATGCGCAAATACAATCTCTGAAGCTACATATTGAAGATAGTTCTGGCATTATACTTTCAGGCGGTACACTGAAGAAATTAAATAACGCGTCTTCAAGTAATAAGCTTCAATAAATTCGTTACAGCAAATATTAAAGGTCATTCAATTCTTGATGTGAGTCACGAACGAAAATTGCAGTTGCATGTAACAGATAGTTCTGCCATAGTACTTCTGGTAGCGTCTTGGAGAAGGTAAATAAAACAGCTTTAAAAAATGATTGAAGACTCATGCATAATTATTTAGTACAATCGCGAATTGCTTGCCGCCAACGAATCGGTATTTTTCGCCGTGAAGTTATTGCACGTTTATCGCCGCCTTTTTTCTATGTAAACCTTTAAGTAGCCTCTTTAAAAAGTCGGTGGTGTCCCGATAGCTATCGGGATGGTTCGGCCTCCATCTCCCCCTAACGAAACAATTATTTTTTCTCATTTTATTCCTTCTTAAGATCCAATAGTACCCGTCTTAACCTTTCCAGCTCGCTTGTAATTGGCAATAATAACTCCACTTGGTGTAACAATACTCTCTATTAATGTAAATGCTGCCGGAATCGTTCCATTGTCAAAAAGCTTTTTTCCCTTGCCTAAAGTCAAGGGGTGAATTTTGAGTCTGAGTTCGTCTGCGAGGTCATTCTTAAGTAGCAGCTGAACGAGCTTACCGCTACCCCAAACTTGAATGTCAGAGCCTTTTGAATTTTTGAGCTTTTTGATATCTGCCAGGTTTTTTATTACTACTGAGTTTTTCCACCCGGTAACTATCGGGTCCGACTTTTTCATGCTTTTGGAAAACACATATTTTGTGCCTTCATTAATACCCGGCCAAAAGTCTCCATGTTTAGGCCAGTAGTCGGCCCAAATCTCAAATGTTTTTCTGCCCAAAAGATAATCTGCAGGTTTCAGCTCTTTTTGCACCACCTTACCATAAACTTCGTCAGAATACGCTGCCACCCAACCGCCATATTTGAAACCGCCTGATGTATCTTCCTTAGGTCCACCGGGCGCCTGCATGACTCCATCCAATGTGATCATTGATAAAACAATTATTTTTCTCATGATATTTCTGTTTTATTATGATACAAATCTCGTCAACAAATATCGAGTCATTGCAGTGTGAATGTGACAATCATAGTGGCTGAATGTGACAACTATTGATAGTCCTATGTAGACAGGTGGAGTTGTCGCTATAGCATGACCGCTAACGAAAAAGTATTTGCGATGGCAAGATATTCTTTGAACGTCCAGCCCGAACAAATGCTTCATTGAAAATATTTTGTTGAAGATAACATTTGCAGCTTAATTATTAATTTCAAGCCCGAACCGAAGCCGAATAAAGATTTGCTGTCGACTGATCTTCCGTCCAGCCCTGCTATTGCAAATACTCATGTTAGCGGTTCGTTGTTCTGTTTATTATTTGTCCACTAATTTCAACCAATCCCTAATTATCTTTTGCAATGCCTTTTGTTTTTCTTTTACATCACTCAAATCTTTGAAAATTGAAATCCGTCTACCGTCTTTATAGTGACCTTCAAGAAGCCCTGATTTATCATTTACTTTTCCACCACTTGGAAAGACAAGCATTATTCTATCTTTAAAAAGATTCATAACAATTATATCTCTTTTGTATTCTTTTGGGTCAAATTCTCTCATCTCTCCTGTATAATAAAAACTTGGATTATTCCATTTTATTCGTTCTCCGATTTCTTTGTCTGTGCTTAAAATGATTTGTCGCAAAGTTTCAACAACTTCAGCCACTGTTGCCTTAAGTTTTTTGATATGTTCTATTACTTGTTCCTGATCTGTAAGTTTTGCTTTCATTGCCATTTTCGGATTTGTCTATTTGATAGATTTAGTTAGTCTTCTATTGCCTCAATACCTTGTTCTTTAAGCTTTGCTAATCCGTCTTTCATCGCTTTGACTTGTTCTAATGAGTGTCCTTGCCAAATGGTAATCTCTCCAACAACTTTAAATGGATATTTTGAGCGGTAAGACATTGTTGGATTACCTGGAAATTTTTTGTCAGTGAGATTAGGATCATCCTCTATTGAACCTGTTGGCTCGACTAAATATATTCTTTCACGTCCTTCACCTAAGGCAAGTTCAGCTCCCCAAATAGCAGCACCCAATGTGGCTGTCAGATAGATATATTTCGCCTTATTATTTTGTCCATAGTTTGAGTTAAGTCCAACTTCGATAAAGTCACCAATTTTAAGGTCAGCCTTTGTGCCGTGAAAGAAGGTCTGTGAAAATGGGCTCTGAGCACTTACATTCATTTTGTTATCGCTTTTGTTTTTTTCCATTGTCGTTTATTTATGCGTGATTGCGTTTCGTGTAAGTTGGGTTGTCAGTTACAATGACCCTAACGGTCACGCATTTGTGCTGTTGGGGCATTTGTCATTCGTCACCCGGGGCAACTGAAGCTGGACGTTGTT
>VBAQ01000079.1 GCA_005883765.1 Bacteroidota bacterium | reverse complement strand
AAAGCTGTTATTTTATTTACACGGTACAGCACCGGGTCCGTATAAAGCCACCTTCTGTGGTCGTCGACAATTTTTAGACGATACCACGCGCTGTCGCTGTAGGAAACCGGGTGCTCGAATTCATAAAAATCTCCGTTAATGCTATTTCGTGCCGGAATAAAACCGAGGTTCCGAAAATATTTTCCGTCGCTGCTATATTCAATTTCGAATTGCATCAGATTTTGTTCGGAAGCAGTCTTCCAGCTCAAGCCGATATTTCCATTTCTTGATTCAGCTTTGAGACCGGTTATCTGAACTGTCAACAAACCCTGGGCCGTGGCCGGAAAAATAAAAAAGCAAATAAAAGTGAAGAAGAGGATGGTACGGCAAATTGTTTTCATAGACAAAGTTTAATATGAAACCAATAAGTTCTGTACCATTTAAGTATTTACAAAATCAATGCCTGATAAATTACTTAGGGTAAATTATGCCAGGGGCGTCAGCTATAAAGTAAAACAATTGGATTTTATAAGTAAATTGAAAGCTCAATAAATTGCTATATGAAAAAGTTATCAGCAACCAATGCCAGGAAGATTTTCCGATATCAATCCGTGCTGCTTATTTTCCTTGCTGCATTTTTTGTAAGTAAAGCGCATAATTGTGTTAAAGATTTTGATTCATCGGCGATTATCGGAAGATGGGACATTACTATTCATATGGGTGGTAAAGAATTGCCATCCTGGCTTGAGGTGCAACGATCAGGGTTTCGCGGACTTATCGGGCTGTTTGTGGGAACGGGAGGAAGTGCCAGGCCTATTTCAAAAGTAAATTTTACCGGAGGCAGGATCAGCTTTTCGATTCCTCCTCAATGGGAGCAAGGAAGTGGCGAACTTAGTTTTGACGCGAGTCTCAACGGTGAAAACTTAAATGGGACCATTATTTTTCCTGATGGGAAAATCTATGAATGCACTGCTGTTCGTGCACCGGCTCTTAAACGACAAACCCAACCCCAATGGGGAACCTCAATGCGTTTATTTGATGGCAACGATCTGAAAGGTTGGCACGCCACAGGAGAAAATCAATGGAAAGCTGAAAACGGAATTTTAAGAAGCCCAAAGTCGGGTTCTAACATCGTGACCGACGGAAGTTTCACCGACTTCAAATTGCATATTGAATTTCGTTATCCAAAAAAAAGCAACAGTGGCGTGTACTTGCGCGGCCGCTATGAGGTTCAAATTGAGGATGACGAGGGAACAGAACCGGTAAGAAATGTATTCAGTGCTGTTTATGGTTTCATTTCTCCTAATGAAATGGTCGCAAAAAAAGCTGGCGAGTGGCAATCGTACGATGTTACGCTGGTTGGAAGATTGGTTACGGTTGTGGCAAATGGCAAGACTGTAATTTGTAGCCAGGAAATACCAGGTATAACTGGTGGTGCGCTCAATAGTAATGAGGGCGAGCCCGGACCCATTTACTTGCAGGGCGATCACGGACCGATTGAGTACAGAAATATCATACTCACTCCTGCAAAATAACGAGAAGAAGGTTCGTCACAATTTAACCGCCGCATTTTTATCATTGGGCTCCAACAGGTCCCATAGATTGCCGTAGAGATCCGCAAAGACGGCGACTGTTCCGTATTCCTCTTGTTTCGGTGCACGAACAAAATGAATTCCTCTGTTTTGCATTTTATTGTAGTCGCGCCGGAAATCATCGGTAAATAAAAATAAAAATACGCGGCCACCTGTTTGATCCCCGACGCGGCTTCTTTGGTTGTCATTAGCTGCCTTCGCAAGCAGCAAACAACATTCCTGGCCGCCGGGAGGCGCTAGTATCACCCAACGTTTTGTTTCGTCCAGTTTTTTGTCCTCAACCAGTTTGAAGTCAAGCTTCTTCGTATAAAAAGCAATGGCTTCGTCATAATCTTTAACAACAAGAGTAACATGTGCTATTTTTTGCTTCACTTTTATAATTGCTTCGTTTGATAAACCCATTCCCAAAGATCTCCATCTTCCGGATCGTTCACCAGGCCGGACAAAACAAAACCATTCTTCTGCAAAATTTTTGTAGAAAAATTTTTTTCGGGCAGCGTTCGCGCAGTGATCGTTAAACCGGGATCAGTTTTTAGGGCTAACTCAACAAGAAGGTCACAGATTTTTGTTCCGATGCCTTTTTTTCTATGAGATTGAAAAGTGCCATAGGCAATTTCCACGGTATTATTTTGGGGGGCGCCTTTGAATGCCCCGGTGCCAACCAAAATATTCTTGTCGCGTGCGTAATACCCGATCCACGGAGCTTTATAACCAATCTTTTTAAAAAAATCTATCGTCATAAAAATTGTTTCCGCGCACGCGGGATTGTTTATAAATTCTTCGTTGTCATCGGCATTTTCTTTTATTGGCACTAGGTCCATTTGAAATTTTTCTCGTTGAATATATGAACAAATTTTTTCCTCCGTATCTTCCCCCGATGAAGAAAGTCTTGTTCGTCTGCCTGTTGTTGATGGTTGCGGCTTACGCGCAAGCGCAACAGTTTGGTGGCAATCCGCCTTCCATTCGCTGGGAAGAGATCAATACGGACACTGTCAGGATCATTTTTCCTCAAGGAATGGATTCAACAGCACAACGGGTATCAAACATTGTTCACTGGCTGGCAAAAAACAACCCTGCTCCATTGGGCCATCGATTATTCAAAGTAAATATCGTATTACAAACACAAACAACGATCGCAAATGGCTATGTTTCTCTCGCGCCTTTTCGCAGTGAATATTTTTTAACTCCTGTACTGAACAATTTTGAACTCGGCAGCATCAACTGGCCCGAGGCGTTAGCGGTACACGAGTTCAGGCATGTGCAGCAGTTCAATAATTTTCGCAATGGCGTAAGCAATGCTGCTTTTTATTTATTTGGAGAGTCGGGATTGCTCGTTGCGACCGGTGCCGCCGTGCCAAATTGGTTTTATGAAGGCGATGCAGTTTACAATGAAACGATCACTACGAACCAGGGAAGAGGGCGACTTCCTTTTTTTCTTAACCAATACAAAAGTTTGTGGCTGAGCGATAAAAATTATAGCTGGATGAAACTGCGGAATGGCTCCCTGAAAGATTTCGTTCCGAATCACTACCCACTGGGATATTTGCTGGTAAATTATGGCCGCGAAAAATATGGATTAGATTTTTGGAGCAAGGTCACGCAGGACGCCAGCGCATTCAGGGGATTGTTCTATCCTTTTCAAAAGGCGATACGGAGATATTCAGGTGTTAGTTATAAAGCGTTCCGCGATGATGCTTTTGATTACTACAAAAAGTTGAGCGGAGTTACAGGTGATAAAGTGATTGCGACGCAACAGAAGATCAATCAGGGGACAAAAGCTGGTATCCAGGATATCACGCCGATCAAGAAAAACTTCGTCACGAATTATTTTTTCCCTTACCAACTTGGAAGCGATTCATTGCTGTATTTGAAAACCACTTACCGCCAACGACCTGCTTTTTACATAACGGGCGGAGCGGGTGAGCACCGTCTGCGTACTAAAGCTATCGCCCTCGATGAACAATACAGCTATCGCAACGGGAAAATTGTATATGCAGCGTATGAACCTGATGCCAGGTGGGGCTGGAAAGATTTCAGTGTGATAAAAGTTCTCGATATACACAGCGGGCAGGAGAAGACCATAGCGCATAGAACCAAATATTTCACACCAGATATCTCACCGGATGGAAGCAAGGTCGCCGTCGTGGAAGTTTTCCCGGGTCGCCGAGGCCAATTGCTCATTTTGGATGCAAACGATGGAAAAGTCGTTCAACAATTTCATTCGACAGAGATCAGCTTGTTCACTGATCCGAAATTTATTGATGATAATTCATTAGTCACTGCTGTGCGCCTGAGCGATGGAAAGATGGCGCTAGCTATTGCCGATATCTCAGTTGGCAGTGTAGAAAGATTGACAATACCTTCCTATGGTGTGCTTGGTTATCCGAACGTAAACAATGGTGTCATTTATTTTACAGCTTCGTTCTCGGGCAATGATGAGTTGTATGCATTAAAATTGGGCGATAAGAAGGTGTTTAGAATTACACAAACGTCGTTAGGGAATTATTTTGCAAACGCTTCAGCGCAGAAATTGGTGTGGAGCGGCTTTACTGCCAATGGCTATCAATTGAAGCAAATGAACCAGGATGAAACAGCATGGACAGAAGTGAGTGAAATGGAAATTACAATACCCGTTCCACCGTTTCCTGTTGCCCATTCAAATGAGGTCCATGACATTTTGCTGAATGGGGTGCCAGACAGAAATTTTAGTGTTACAAGATACAGGCAAGGTGGTCATCTTTTTCATTTTCATAGCTGGCGGCCCTATTTTGAGGACCCCGATTTTACGTACTCACTTTACAGTGACAATTTTTTGAATACACTGTCCACTGAATTATTTTATCACTACAATCGCGACGACAAGACAAATGGAGTTGGGGTGAATTTTTTGTATGGCGCATGGTATCCTTACATCAATGGTGGACTGGAATATACTTTCAACCAGCCAGTGACCATCAACAATAAGGCTTCACAAATAAACAGGATGGAGACCAGGATAGGCCTAAGTCTTCCCCTTGACTTTACAAGAGGGCGCAGCCATAAAAATCTGTACGCAGGGACAGACTATGTTTTCGATCAGCAAATTTTTAAGGGGACTTATAAGGATTCATTCAACAATACCAATTTCAGTTACCTGCATCATTATTTTTCATGGAGCCAGTTCATTCAGCAAGCCACTCAACATATTTATCCGCGACTGGGTTATAGTTTGTCTTTGAATCATCGTCATGCCATCAGTTTATATGATAGTTACCAATTTATTGGTACCGCTTCTATTTACCTGCCGGGATTTTTTTCAACGCACAATATCATTTTCAGGGGATCCTTTCAGCAACGGGATACGGTGAATATTTTATTCAGCAATCAATTTGTGAATGCAAGAGGCTATAACGACTATTACTTCAGCCGCATGTGGAGACTGAGCGCTAACTATCATTTTCCCATCCTTTACCCCGACTGGGGTTTCGCGAATATTTTATATTTTCAGCGTATTCGAGGCAATGCATTTTTCGATTTTGAACGAGTCTATTCAAAGAATAAATTAATAACAAGAGACCTGCGGAGTGTTGGAGGTGAACTCTATTTCGATACAAATTGGTGGAATGAATACCCGCTGACATTTGGTATTCGGTTCAGCCACTTGCTGGATAATGAATTGAGCGGCGCAACACAAAAAAATGTTTTTGAGTTCCTGGTACCGATCGTGATACCGAGGTAATAGGCAATAGGCAATGGGCAATAGGCAATTGGCAATTGGTTTTGTGAGAGTGAGATCATCATTATTCTAAGGTCTGCAGTTGTTCCCTGATCGCCTTTATTTTTGCCTCAGCATCCGCTTTCTTTTTTCGTTCTATTTCTACTACTTCCGCTTTTGCATTTTGAATGAAACGTTCGTTACCGAGTTTTTTTTCGACAGAAGTCAAAAACCCTTCTAAATAAGCAAGATCTTTTTGTAATTGTTGTTTTTGAATACCAGTATCGATTTTTTTATCAGAAGTTATATGAATTTTGGCTTCATAACCTAAAATTGTTAAGGAACCCGTTTGGCTTTTTGCTACGTAGTCAATTGATCTAGCATTTGTCTGTTTCTTTAAAATTTGCTCAACTTGTTTGTATAAACCAGGATATTTTGTTTCTATTTCGATTTTGATTTCTTCTTTAGGTGAGATGTTGTTCCTATTTCTAGCGTCCCTGATTGACGTAATATCGTCTTTTAGCAGCTGACCAAGTTTTAATGTTTCCGGTTGCAAATTGCCGATTGCCGATTGCTGTTTCACCGTAAGATAATCTCCTTCTTTTCTGTGCTTCAGTTTGTGATATACTTCTTCAGTAACGAAAGGCATGAAAGGATGCAGTAATTGCATGAGTTCTTCGAAAAACTCAATGGTTTTATTGTAAACCCCTGGACCAACAGGTTCTTCAAAACCTGGCTTTATCCATTCTAAATACCAGCTGCAGAAATCATCCCAGATAAGAGAATAAATTGTTTTTAAAATTTCACTGAGCTTAAATTCTTCGTATAATTTTTCAATTTCCGTTTTCGATTCATTCAATCTGTTTTCAAACCAGTCACCGGCAAAGGTCTGAGTTTTGATTTCGTGACTCTGACCCCTCGACTCCTCCAAAGGAGTCCTTTTCGACCAACTGTTGACTAACTTCAATGCGTTCCATATCTTATTAATGAAAAAACTTCCCTGCTTTAGTGTGCTTTCTTCTTTTACATCAAATAAGAGATCATTGCCTGCGGGGGAAGAGATCATGATTCCAAAGCGTACGGCATCAGCTCCGTATTTTTCAATCAGGGCGAGAAGGTCAGGAGAGTTTCCCAGTTGCTTGCTCATTTTTCTTCCCAGTTCATCACGAACAACTCCTGTAAAATAAACTTCGCTGAATGGTTTTTCATGCATGTACTCAAAACCGGCTATGATCATTCGTGCCACCCAAAAGAAAATAATTTCCGGTGCAGTAACCAATGTATTGGTAGGGTAGTAGTATTTGATATCCGGATTTCCCGGGTCGCTGTAACCCTTAAATACTTCAAACGGCCAGAGCCATGAAGAGAACCATGTGTCGAGCACGTCTTCATCCTGCTTTAGATTTTGGATTTTGGATTTGGGATTTCGGATTTTGTATTCCTTCATTGCTTCATCTTCATTTTTCGCAACAATAAATCTTCCCTCTTCATCATACCATGCCGGAATTCTGTGTCCCCACCAGAGCTGGCGACTGATACACCAGTCACGGATGTTTTCCATCCAGTTGCGATAAAGATTCTTAAACTTAGAAGGATAAAATTTTATTTCTTCGTTGACAACCGCCTCCAATGCCGGCTTATAAAGTTTCTTCATGTCCACCCACCATTGCAAGGAAAGCCTGTCTTCTATTGGCACATCAGTCCTTTCGCTGAAACCAACCTGGTTGGTGTAATCTTCAATCTTTTCAACATGACCCTTTGCCTCTAACTCTTTTATGATTTTCTTTCTCGCTTCAAAGCGGTCCTGTCCAATATACATCTGCGCCGCCTGGCTCATGGTACCATCATCATTCATGGTATCTATTGTTTCCAAGCCGTGTTTTTGCCCTATCTGGTAATCATTTTTATCATGCGCAGGTGTGATCTTCAATGCGCCCGTTCCAAAATCCATTTCGACATACTCATCAGCGATGATCGGGATGCGACGATTGATAAGTGGAACAAAAGCAAATTTCCCGTGTAAATGTTTATAACGTTCGTCGTTGGGATTTACTGCAATGGCCGTGTCACCCAAAATGGTTTCGGGTCGAACAGTTGCGATCGTGATGTAGTTCTGAGTTCTGAGTTCAGAGTTCTGAGACAGTTCCTGGCTGCCGACTCCCGACTCCTGACTCTGAACTTCCAAACCGTAACGTATGTAGTACAGCTTGCTCTTTACTTCCTTTCTAATAACTTCTTCATCACTCAATGCAGTCTTTGCTTTCGGATCCCAGTTGATCATTCTTTTCCCACGATAGATGTATCCCTTGTTGTAGAGATCAATAAACACGTTGATCACTGAATTGTAATAGTCAGGATCCATTGTGAAAACGGTGCGATCCCAATCCAGGCTGCAGCCCAGTTTTTTCAGTTGTTGTAAAATGATGCCGCCATATTGTTCTTTCCAGCTCCAGGCATATCCAAGATATTCTTCGCGGCTCAGGCTTGATTTGCTGATTCCCTTCTCGCGAAGCATCTGCACTACTTTAGCTTCTGTAGCAATGGAGGCATGATCAGTACCTGGTACCCAGCATGCGTTTTTACCCTGCATTCTTGCCCTCCGAATCAAAATATCCTGGATCGTATTATTAAGGCAGTGACCCATGTGCAGTACTCCCGTCACATTTGGTGGTGGGATCACAATAGTGTATGGTTCGCGGTCATCGGGTGTGCTGGTGAAATATTTTTTTTCCAGCCAGTGACTGTACCATTTTTCTTCAGCGGAATTGTGTTCAAAGTTTTTTGTAAGTTCCATTTTTAATTAACGAAGCGCAAATTTACCGGGTTTTGGCTACACATTGAAAGAGTGATGCCTTCTGCCACTGTATAAGCAATTGAGACCTTAAAGTGAGAGACAATCTGCAAAATAAAATTCCTGTCTATCCTGGTCCGAGGCGAGAAGAAAGGAGAGATGGAGTATCTAAAATAATTTTAGCTGTACCGAAAAAGTGATGACCAGTATGAAACAGTCGGAGGATTTACCTTCAGACATCATAATTCATTGCTGAGGAAATTGTTTTGGGAGCCGGTCATTTTGCTTTTCACTTCTTCACAGATGTATTGCTCGCCATTAAAAACGTTTATAATCGCTGTCGTCATTTCCTGCTTTGAAGAATTCTTGGTCACGTAACCCCTGGCCCCCAATTGGATCATGTTGCGGGCATAGGAGGGTTGGTTATTAATTGACATCCCGATGATCTTAATGGAAGGAACTTGAGCCGCTATTATCCTTGTGGCTTCGAGGCCGTTAATCGGCTGCATATTGATGTCCATCAAAATAATATCGGGGATCATTTTTTTTGCAGCCTCGATCGCCTCCTGACCGTTCGAACATTCGCCAATAATAGCAAGCCGTTTATCCTGCTCCAATAGCAGTTTCCAGGTTTCCCTGACCTGTTGGTGATCATCAACAATAACAATACGGATCTGTTTTGAATTCATAATAGCAATTAATTTTTTACTCAACAAAGCCGTTCAAATTCCATAAGCAACATGCGCCGATATCTTCAGCAGGTCTTCTTATTGAGAAATCAAACTAATCTTTTACGTCGCCGTCAAAATACCTCGAATCTGGCCGGGCAAAGATTAAAAGCCCATTAAATACCAGCCGCTAAGTGGTTTTTTCATTATCGATCAGGGAAAACAATGGAAGGATTTCGAACGTATGTTGCCTTAGTAAAAATACGGAAAAGCTAAAGTAATACTACTAGGTGAATTATCCAAGATCCAGCTGACTATTATTGATAAAATTTACCAACGCTGCTGCATTTTTTAAGTTCAGCTTTTTGAGAATGTTGTAGCGATGGACCTCAACAGTTTTGACGGAGATGTTTAACGCGTCGGCAATTTCCTTAGAGGAATAGCCTTTTTTTATAAAGGAGATGATCTCAATTTCTCTTTGTGATAATGAATTTAATCCTGAGTGCTGATCGTCGCCCGATATCACCTGCTCAGAAAGAATATTTTTTATTTCTTCACAAACATATTTTTTGCCATGGTACACTTCAATGATAGCTCTGAACATTTCTTCCCTGGAAGAATTTTTCGTGACATAACCCATGGCTCCTTTTTGCATCATTTTTCTTGCATAAGTTGGTTGCGTATGCAGAGAAACTCCCAATATTTTTGACCCGGGTGAATATTTTCTTATCAGTTGTGTAGCTTCAATACCATTTATGCCAGGCAAGTTAATATCCATGATAACAATAGCTGGGCGCAGATTTTTTGCCATTTCAACTGCTTCCTCGCCGCTGCCGCATTCAGCTACGACATAAAAACGTGGATCCGAATTAAGAATAAAGCTCCACGTCTCTCTCACCAATGTGTGATCATCGGCAATCAGGATAGTGATCTTTTCCATGTGCTCGTGGTTAAAATCAGAATGATTAAATCAGATGAGGTAATTCTACTACTAAAGTGCAGCCTTTTCCTGGTTCGGTATTCACGGTCAGATTTCCGTTCAGCAAATATACTCTATTCCATATATTGTTCAATCCAGCGCCTTTTTTTGTAGAAAAGGAATCAAATCCTTTCCCGTCATCCTTTATTAATAATTGTATTGAATTTTTTTGGTCTGAGAGTTTAATCATTATTTGCCTGGCCTCTGCATGTTTCATGACGTTGTTCAGTGCTTCCTGGGCAATTCGGAACAACGTCAATTTTTGATTTTCACTCAGCCGCTTCTCATTGATATCATTATATTGGAAACAAACATGTGCCTTTTTTGTCGCGTTCATGTTTTCTACGAGGTCTTGGATCGAGTCGGTCAAACCAAGGTCTCCGAGACTGGGATTCATGAGCGATCGCGATAAATTTCTGATCTCTGTGATAACGTTGATCAGGTTTTGCGAACTCTTCGCAATGAGTTTTCCCCCGGATCTGATATCCGTAATTTCATGGAAAGAAATTCTTGTTTTGAGTAGCCGTAGAATTCAACAGCGGCATCATTTACGTCCACGAATTGCAAAGTTTCCAAATTATAGATCCATCCGGGGAAAGGATTCCCATCGAAAAGGAATGTGTAGTAGTGGTCTGACTTGTCGAGGTTATCGAAGGAACTTCCGTCATTAACAAGGGCGCGGGTTTGCTGGTCCCCGTCGCCGGTAATAAACGTATCTTCAACAGGAACAGCCTCCATGGTTTTTCTATGAATCTTATTTTCCAACAGTGCTTAGTTTTCAAAAACCTTTAAAACTTTTATCCATTACAAATACACTGCGGATACAACCAGTACAAGATAAAGATGATAATCCGACTTCTATTCTTGTTTTATTAACATAAGTGAAAATAAGTATCCACTGATTTTTTTTTAATATCCTTTCTTAATTAGTATTCTTGCAATCTTTTTAAAATTATTCTGCATGCAGCGAGAACTAACATCATGGTACAGCCCTGCCCTCAACAAGGAGATGCCTGTTGCGGCTTACGGGCATTATGGCTTTGGTTTGTTGCTTGTGCCTACTGCTTCTGCTGATTATCTTGAATACGAGCGGTTTCAGCTAATGGACTCCATCCAACCCAACATTGACAGTGGCAAAGTGAAAGTTTTTTCTATCAATAGTATCAACGTGGAAAGCTGGTTGAATAACCATATGGACCCTCGTCACAAAGCGATCCGGCATCAACAGTTCAATGATTACGTTTTTAATGAAGTGGTTCCTTTCATCCGCAATCATACCAGTTGGGATACTCCGATTATTACCTGCGGCGCATCATTCGGCGCACTCCACAGCATGAATTTATTTTTGAAACGCCCCGATTTAATTAATGGTGTGATTGCAATGAGTGGTGTGTATGACCTGACCGAATACACCAAGGGTTATTTTGATGATGATGTTTATTTCAACAGTCCTATGCATTACATGCCGAACTTGACGGATCACGCCATCCTGGAACAGATCAGGAGAAGCGGGCATATACATATAATCACGGGAAGCGGCTCTTATGAGGATCCCTCCAGCAGCGGACGCTTTGCAAGAATACTGTACGATAAAAACATTTGGTACGAACTGGATGTTTGGGGACATGAATGGCCGCATGACTGGAATACCTGGAGAGCTATGCTGCCAAACTACCTTGCAACAAGGTTCTGAACTTATTATCCCGATTGCTATCGAACCAATGATCAATCTTCACTGGCAGGAATCAATTTGTACAGGTATTTGATAAACTTGTCTCTTGCAATCATCCTTGCTCCCAAACTTTCTAAATGTTTTGTATAGACCTGGCAATCGATCAATTCAACTCCTCCCTGCTTTAAATTTTCAACAAGCTTTATGAAGGCATACTTTGATGCATTGCTTACTTTACTAAACATGCTTTCTCCAAAAAAAATTTTACCGAGTCGAACCCCATAGACTCCTCCGATTAACTCGCCATTTCCCCATGCTTCTGCACTTAAAGCATACCCGAGTTCGTGCAATTGAATGTAAGCCGCTTCTACTTCGTCTGTGATCCATGTGCCCTGCTGGCCGGGTCTTTCAGTCTCTTTGCAATGATGAATAACTTCACTGAAAGATTTATTGATCGTGAAATCAAACGCGTTTTTCTTCAATAATGGTCCCATGCTTTTGCTGATCTTTAATTCAGCGGGAAAAAGTACAAAACGAGGATCAGGGCTCCACCATAAAATATATTCTCCTTCATACCAGGGAAAGATGCCCTGCCTGTAAGCCAGTAACAATCTTTGTGGAGAAAGATCGCCACCGATTGCCAATAAACCATCGGACTCAGCAAGATGCGGCGGAGGAAAAAACAGTTCCTTATCTAAAGCAAAAATGGCCAAATCAACTTGATTCTGTTTTCAAATAGATACAACAACTATTAAAGGAACGGTGCAGCCGATTTCTTAAAAATAACACTCTATCCAGGAGGCAGAGCAAAGGCTAAATAACTATCTCCTGA
>VBAQ01000286.1 GCA_005883765.1 Bacteroidota bacterium | reverse complement strand
ATGCTGATGAATTCAAAATCCCTTTGGCGGTATATGTGGTGCATGGCGATAAATTCCGGGAATTCCACAACGCAGGGGCCGCACCAGGTAGCCCAGACATTGATCAGGCGTAATTTGCCGGAATTATTTTTTAGCAGATCTTTTACTCCGGCTGCATCAATCTCTTCTAAAGTCACAGGTTCGCTGGCCCATTCCTCAAACGCTTTTTTCACCCAGTCTTTTTTCTCCGACCATTTTATCGAACACCCAAACACCTTAGTTGTTTTTGTTGTTACCTCTTTGCCTTGTAATAATTCTTCGATCGCATTGCGTGTATCAAAGGTATTTGGCGTCTTCGTCGGTTTTTCAACATCATCAATACGTCCCTGGTAACGAAGTTTCCTGTCCTTGTCAAAAATAAAAACATGAGGAGTCGCAACTGGACCATAAGCCTTCGCTGCTGATTGCTTAGCGCCATCATAGAGATAAGGGAAATTGAATTTTTTTTGAGCCGCCCGTAATTTCATTTCAGCGTAGGTATCGCTCATGTCAGTATAGCCAAGCTCATCCAGTCGTATTGAAGAGGGATCATTGGGATTAATAGCGACAACGGCAACATTCCTTGGTTTGTAATCTCTAGCTAATTGAATGACCCGATCTTCATAAGCCTGTGCAGTAGGGCAGTGGTTGCAGGTGAATACGATCACAAGAATCTTGTACTTATTAAAAGAAGCGAGAGTATACGTTTTGCCATCAGTTCCTTTGAGTGAGAACGCAGGGGCTTTTGAGCCGATGGCCAGGGTAGGATGATCATCGAACGGGCTGGCAAAACAAAAAAATGTTTGCAAGCAAAACAAAAGGGCGATTGAGAGAAAAATAATTTTGATTTTCATATCTCAATTTATGAAAAGTAAAAATTACCGAAAATTTAGCCAGTGTAGACCCCGAACCGCTAACCATGATCCTGATTAACTTCATCTTCGTATCTTAAGGCCCTAAATTTTAAACATGAAAAAAATGCTTGCCGCGCTTCTGTTGATAGGAAGTACCTTCTTTGTATTTGCTCAAACAAACCAATCTGTCAGCATTATTCCTCTCCCGGTTTCAGTGGCCACAAAAACGGGATCATTTACGGTTACCAGTAAAACGACCATTGAACTTTCAAGCACGGGTACGGATGCAAGCCGCGTTGCAAGGTTTCTATCCCAGGCAATAGCAACACCGGCAGGATTTAAAGTGCCTGTAACGAATAAGAGGGTCGGTGGCAATGTTATCCGCCTGTCCATTCTCAATACTCCAGACAAAACCCTCGGAGATGAAGGATATAAACTATCAGTCACTCAAAATGCGGTTAACCTTTCTGCTAATAAACCTGCAGGTTTATTTTACGGCGTGCAAACTATTCTCCAGCTATTGCCCAGGGAAATTGAAAGTAAAACGGCCATGAAAAACATTTCGTGGGCCATTCCCGCTGTGGAGATCACCGACTATCCGCGTTTTGGATGGAGAGGATTGATGTTTGACGTGTCCCGACATTTTTTTACCAAGCAGGATGTAAAAGATTTTATTGATGACATGGTAAAGTATAAATATAATCTTCTTCATTTGCATTTGACAGATGACCAGGGATGGAGAATTGAGATCAAATCGTTGCCAAAACTTACGTCTGTCGGTGCATGGAATGTAAAAAAGACCGGCACGTTCGGCCAGTTTTCTCCGCCCACACCTGACGAGCCCCGCAATTTCGGTGGCTTTTACACACAGGATGACATTAAGGAAATTGTAGAGTATGCAAAAGATCGTTTTGTAGACATTCTACCTGAAGTTGATGTTCCGGGACACAGTCTTGCAGCGGTAGCTTCTTACCCGGAAATATCGTGTACTTCCGAGGCGGTGAATTATCATGTCAATTCGGGCGAGAATTTTATGGATTGGTCGCATGGAGCTCCGCCGATTGCTCTTGTTGACAACACGCTTTGTCCTGCCAACGAAAAAGCGTATGAATTTTTAGACAAGGTGTTTACTGAATTAGCCGCGTTGTTTCCTTTTGAGTACATACATGTTGGAGGCGATGAATGTCCAAAAAATTATTGGGAGAAAAGTGACGCCATAAAATCTTTGATGCAGAAAGAAGGACTAAAGACTCAGGAAGAAGTGCAAAGCTATTTTGAGAAAAGGGTGGAGAAAATTATCGAGTCAAAGGGAAAAAAAGTAATTGGATGGGATGAAATACTGGAAGGGGGCCTGGCGCCGAACGCTGCGGTAATGAGCTGGAGAGGAATAAAAGGTGGGATTGAAGCAGCTAAAATGGGTCACCAGGTGGTGATGAGCCCGACCACATTCACTTACCTCGATTACATGCAAGGTGATGCAGTGCTGGAGCCACCGGTATATGCCACACTTCGGTTAAAGAACGCATATGAGTTTGAGCCCGTGCCAGAGGGTGTAGATGCAAAATATGTCAAAGGGGGCCAGGCAAATTTATGGACCGAACAAGTATACAATATGAGGCATGCGCAATACATGGTTTGGCCAAGAGCATTTGCGATTGCGGAGGCTGTTTGGTCGCCGAAGGAAAAAAGAAATTGGAAGAGCT
>VBAQ01000078.1 GCA_005883765.1 Bacteroidota bacterium | reverse complement strand
CAATAATTTGCTCTTGCGTTATCGATTTCCCTGACAAATCGCACATCTTCCTGGTCCTGGAAAAAAGCGTCATAGTAGTCGGCTAATTCCTTTTTAATTTTCAGAAAGAGATCCAACTGTTCCAACTGCGCACAAGCTACTGCAGCATTTAAATTAGGCATCCTGTAATTATACCCAACCATGTCATGAACAAATTCCCAGGCGTGAGGAACTTTAGCGGTTGTAGAAATATGTTTGGCAAGTCGGGCAAGTTTGTGATCGTTCGTGATGACCGCGCCACCTCCACCACAGGTTAGCGTTTTGTTGCCATTAAAACTTAAGATTCCCATTATACCAAAAGTTCCCGTGTGTTTGTCTTTGTAAAAACTTCCTAACGATTCGGCGGCATCCTCAACCAGTGGGATATTAAATTCGAGGCAAAGACTCCTGATCTCATCGATCCGCAGAGGGAATCCAAATGTGTGCATGGGAACACAGGCTGCAATTCTTTTGCCGGTTGCTTTGTTAATACAATTACCAGCTTCATTCCTTGTGTTCTCCACTAGAAATTTTTTTAATGAACCAGGAGACATTCCCATCGTGTCTTCATCGACATCCACAAATGCTGGCATAGCTCCACAATGAGATATCGAATTTGCCGTTGCTACAAAAGTTATAGGTTGGGTGATCACCTCATCACCATACTTAACTCCGGCGACCATGAGGGCAAGATGCAAAGCGGCTGTGCCATTCACAACAGCAATGGCGTAAGCGGCACCGGTGACAGCGGCAATATCCCGTTCAAATCTATTTACAAATTCACCGACAGACGATACAAAAGTCGAATCAATCGTTTCTAACAGGTATTTTTTCTCATTCCCGTTGAAGACGGGTTCGTGAAGCGGCACGAAGTCTTCATTGTCGTCATAAGCTTTCCGAATTATTTTTACAATTTCCCTGGCAAGAATGTTACTCATCAGTTTACATTTCTATATTTTGGGTCATCCGGGTTGTTGATGAACCCATCATTCACAGCTTTAATTATTTGTGAGATCCCTTCGGGAACCTTTTTCGTTATTTCAAAACCCAGGTGCTTCTTAATTTTTTCAAATGATACCCTGTAATCCCGGGGATCCTCATCTTTCTTTACAAACCTGATCTTGCCTCCGGGGATTTGTTTTAGCACTTCATCAACGATCATCTGTTTTTGATAATTCTCCGCGGTATCGCCGACGTTGAAAACTTCGAACGAAACTTTTTCAGCCGGCGCCTCAATCACGGAAATTACGGACCGGGCCAGGTCAATCACATGACAGTAAGGTCTCCAGAATTGCTCACCAAAGACAACAAGCTCTCTTCCGAGAGCCAACTCTTTTGCGAATTCATTAACGGTAAGATCAAAGCGTGGCCTTAATGATAAACCATACACGGTGGAGAAACGCAGGCAGGTAGGCTTGCAGTTGCTCCTTTTTTCTTGCTCAAGTAAGAACAATTCAGTAGCGACTTTTGTCTCGGCATACAAAGAAACAGGCGCCAACTTTGATTCCTCCGTTACCAACGAATCAGGATCATCCATTTTGCCATAATTACTACAGGTTGAAGCAAAAATAAATTTTTGAACATTCTCTGTGTTGCAAACATGGTAGAGATTTTTGCTTCCTTCTAAATTTATTGACCTTGCAAGTTCCGGTTGTTTAGCGCAGGCAGGATCCCCAACGATCGCTGCTAAATGTGCCACGGCATAAACGCCTTTTGCCGATCTTGTTACGTCTTCAGCATCTCGGACATCGCCCTTGATAAATTGAAAATTCGGTTCGTCCAAAAGATCCAGGATCGGTTCTCCACCATACATCAACGAATCCAGGACTCTTACCTTATACCCTTTCTGCAATAACAATCTCGTTAAAACTGATCCTATGTACCCGGCGCCGCCGGTTACTAAAACTGATTTACCGTTTAAATTCATGACTTGTTCTCAATTATTTTACTTCAGATTTGATGTGATCTTTATCGAATCAATTTCAGAAAGACGTCGATTACTTTTTGTATTTCCTGTTCTTTCATCGGAACATACAGAGGCAATATGATGCTCCTATCATGAAGATCTTCCGAAACAGGAAGCTTGATGTTTCCATGTGTTTTGCTGTATGCCAATTCCCTGTGTGTCGTCATCACACCACGGCGGGTCGCAATACCTTCATCAAGTAATTTCTGCATCAGTGTATTTCGATCGATCGGCGCATTTTTTTTCAGGTAGATGCTGTATGATTGCCAGTTGGTATAGCAAGTAGAAGGTTCCTCGGGCAGGCGGATACAGTCTATATCTCTGAATGCCTTGTAGTATGCTGCTGCGATTTTTCTCCGTTCTTCGATAAGCCAGTCGAGTTTATCCAACTGCTTGATCCCAACGGCCGCCTGTATATCTGTCATCCTGTAATTATAACCTACCTCTACATATTCTTCAAAGATCACTTTTGATGATTCGTGCCTTACCCTGTCATTGACCGTCATTCCGTGTTGCCGTAATAACTTTAAGCGTTCGTAATAATCAGGTCGATTCGTCGTGATCATACCGCCGTCACCCGTGGAAATTACTTTTCTCGGATGAAAGGAAAAACAAATTATTTCCGAATGACTGCCAATTTTTTTCCCCTTGTAAGACGAGCCTACGGCGCAAGCAGCATCTTCGATCAATTTTAAATTGTATGTTTCACAAAGCTGTTTGAATGCATCTATTTCTGCCGGCATGCCCATTTGATGGACCAGCAGAACTGCCTTTGTCTTCGCGGTGATCTTCGTCTCCGTGTCTGCAGCACTGAGATTATATGTTTCGGGACATACTTCGGCAAATATGGGTGTCGCTCCTGTGTATTTAATAGAATTCGCAGTAGCAATGTAGCTTAACGAGGGACAAATTACCTCGTCGTCTTCGCTGATGCCGCTTACGATCATCGCCAAATGCAAAGCCGTTGTGCAGTTCGAAACCGCTACAGCATATTTTGCGCCGGTATATTTTGCAAACTTCTCTTCGAACTCCTGCACCCGTGGACCTTGAGTTATCCAGCCTGTGAGTATAGTCTCATAAGCTGCCTGAGCATCTTCCTTATCCAGGTAAGGTTTAGCAATAGGAATCATTATTGGGTCGTTTGCCAATTTTTGATTTTTATGTCTTTGATCAGGTCTTTTTCCTTCATCTTACTTTTGTAATAAGCAATGGTTTCCCCCAGTCCGCTTGCAAAATCGTACCGCGGGGAAAACCCGGTAAGCTTTTTGAATTTATCGGCTCTGACCCATAAGCGTGGCACGTCGGCCGGACGGTCGGGCATATATTCAATGCCCAATGTAGACGCCTGCATTACTTCAAGCAATTTTTCCAGCAGGTCTTTCATTCTTACTTCAGTCCCGGTTCCGACGTTGTATGTTTGATTGACGATCTCGGACTTCTTGCCTGTTTGCGCAATTTTCAGAAAAATACTTAACGCTGCCGCGGTATCCTTCACAAAAAAGAAGTCACGTGTAATGCTGCCGTCGCCAAATAAAATTGGTTGCTCGCGATAAAGAATACGAACAATGCTGCGCGGAATAATTTCTCCTGCATCCCCTTCGTAATGCGCACGCGGACCATAGTTATTAAAAATCCGCAGCACCGTAATGGGAAGTGAATAGCACTCATAAAAGGCGTGTGAATAGTGCTCACCTGCCAGTTTGCTGGCGCCATAAACTGTTAAAGGATTTGTGGAAGCTTCTTCGCCGATCGGGAAACTGGTGGTCCGGCCATATATCTCCGAAGTCGAGATATAAAAAAAATGTTTTACTGATTTTTCTCTTGCGGCTTGCAGAAGATTTAGCGAACCCTCGGCATTGACGCGATGATTTTCGTAGGGACTATGAATCGAATGGCGAACGCCCAGGCAGGCAAGATGAAAAACATAATCTATATCTGCCATACAGGTATCACAATCGTGTTTATTCAGGATATCTCCTTCAATAAAACTAAAACGTTCAGAGGCCTGCGCTTCCGCAAGATTGTCGAGCGATCCGTTAATTAGATTATCAATGACTCTAACATTATAGCCTTGCTCTAACAATCTATCAACTAAATGAGATCCTATAAAACCAGCGCCGCCAGTGATTAGAACCGTCTCATTCATAAGTTACTTTCTCTTCCTTATTTATCTCAATCATCTCATCAATAATAAATACCGGCCGCTTTCTACTAGCGTCCAGCGTTCGCCATAAATATTCAGCTATGATTCCGAGTGAGATATTGGTAATGCCAAAACCGATCATTAACACAGATGTTAAAGCAGGCCAGCCACTGACAAGATCATTAAAGGCTATCTTTCTGAAAATAATATACACTGTCCATAATATGCCGAGAATAAAAAAGATCATCCCGACCAACGATACCAGCCTGATGGGCGCATAAGAAAAAGCCACAAACGAGTCGATCAATAATTTAATCTTTTTTGATAACGTCCATTTGGACTTCCCAAATTGCCTGGCACGCTTATCATAGTATATGCTGGATTGCCTAAAACCGAGACTCAATATTTGTATGAAAATAGATGAGTTGTTCTCCACGTTCTGGTCCAGGCAAGCTTTTACCTTTTTATGGAACATGATCACATCAAATCCCTTTCTTGGAAAGTTAGAAACGGCATATTTGCGCATCATAGAGGCATACAGGCCCGAAAAAAAAGCCCCCTTTTCTTTACCATCCAAAGAATTTCGAAATGCCCAAACGATCTCCGATTTTTTTTCTTTCATTTGATGAAACATCCTGGCGATAAGCGAAAGAGGGTCCTGGAGATCCGCGTATATAAAGGTAATATAATCGCCTTCGGCCTTTAATATTCCAGCTCTCAGCGCAGCATGTGAACCAAAATTTTTTGAAAAGCTGATGATCTTGCATGAATATGAAAAATGGTTTGCCGATTTTAATTTGCTCAACGTCTCATCGGTTGAACCGTCATTGACGAAGATGACCTCCGCGGAAAAATCATTTTGTTCCTTAAAATATTTATTAAGTTCATCGACCAAAATATCAATGTTTTCCTGTTCATTAAGAACCGGGATGATCACGGTTATTTTAAACATAAATCAATTTGAATGCAACACGCATTTTGCTCTTCATTGAGAAAAGAAGTTGAGATTACGTGCAGGGTTGCCGACCATTTTTGCATTGTCAGCAACATTTTTAATGACATTACTACCCATCCCGATCAAAGAAAAATCACCAATCGCTATCCCATTGATTATATTTGTTCCACTTCCAATATAACAGTTTCTTCCTATTCTACTACCTCCTGCGATCACGACATTGCTTCCTATGAGAGTGAAGTCCCCTACTACACTGTCGTGATGAACAACAGAGTTGGGCAGAATACAAACATGATTACGTAATACTGCATTGCTGGTAATGACCACTCCTGCCATCACAAGGCAATTATAACCAATTTGAGCAGCCTTACCGATGCTTGCAGAGGGATGAATGACAGAGACAAATCTTTTTTCGTCAACACCTAAGCTTTGAATAACAGATTCCCTTTGCAAGAACGATGCGGGGCTACCGGGGACTGCCAATAGATACAAATCCAGGTCTTGCGACAATATATCTCGTGAGAATAAACGATGATTTTCAGATTTTTTATTCGTGTCATCGTCTATAAATCCTATTAGTTCAAACTCGTCATCGTTGATGCAATCGAGGGCTTCAATGCCATTCCCGTTGTAAGGAAAGATCACTAGTTTTTTTCTAGACATAATTCTTTAAAACGTCGATGACATAATTGACTTCCTCATCCGTCAATTCTGCGTACATGGGTAAGGATAAACAATGTTGTGCCAGGTATTCAGCGTTTGGACAGTCACCTTTTTTGTATTCAAGATGTCTGTAAGCTTTTTGCAAATGACAAGGCACGGGATAATGGAGCCCGGGAAAGATATTGTGCTCATTCAAATATTTATTTAGATGGTCCCTGTTTTCGCTGGTAACAACAAAAAGATGATAAATAGAATTACTCCACGAAGGTTGAGCTTGCATTTTTATCTTGGGATTCGTAATTCCCTGTTGATATACTTTAGCAATTTCACGGCGCCTGTTGTTCCACTCGTTAAGATATTTGAGCTTTATGATTAGCGAGGCGCTTTCCAGCCCGCCCATTCGCATGTTGAAGCCGATCTCGTCATGATAATACCGTACTGTTGAACCGTGATTGCGCAAGCTGAGCAGACGGTCATAATAGGCTTGGTTATTTGTCGTGATGCCGCCAGCTTCTCCGCAAGCCCCTAAATTTTTGCCCGGATAAAAACTGAAACATGCCATGTCACCGAATCCGCCAACGACTAAACCTTTGTATTCGGCGCCTTGTGCCTGCGCAGCATCTTCAACCAAAAAAAGATCATGTCTTGCACAAATTTCTTTTACACCATCCACGTCGAATGGCTGACCATACAGATGCACCCCGATAATAGCTTTTGTTTTAGCTGTTATTCTTTCTTCAATTTTTGAAACGTCAATTTCCCAGGTATCCGGAGTACAGTCTACAAAGACAGGTGTGGCGCCGGTATGGGAAACGCCCCATGCCGTAGCAATAAACGTATTGGCCGGAACAATTACTTCATCTCCTGCGCCGACCCCCAGGGCCAGCATCGCGAGATGCAACGCTGAGGTACCATTGTTAACTCCTACTGCATGTGTAGTCCCGCAAAACGACGCAAAATCTTTTTCGAATTGCTCTACATATGGACCTCCCGAAAAAGATGTGGTTTCATATACTTTCTCAAACAACTCAAAAATTTCCTTTTTTATTTTTTGATGCTGTTGCCTCAGGTCAAGGCAATTTATTTTTCTCTGCAGTTTTGCTTCCGTAATCATGTTAGTCTATGTATTTTATAACACGGGCAGGATTTCCTGCAACGACGGCTTTTTCCGGAACATCTTTGGTGACAACAGCGCCGGCCCCTATAACTGCTCTTTCCCCAATAGTTATCCCGCACAGTATTGTTGCGCTGGAACCAATAGAAGCGCCTTCCATAATCTTCGTTTCAACACAACTCCAGTCCTTTTCAGTTTGCAAGGAACCGTCTTCGTTAGTAGCTCTCGGAAATTTGTCGTTGATAAAAGTCACGTTGTGCCCCACAAAAACATTGTCGGCAATATGAACACCTTCGCAAATAAATGTGTGACTGGAAATTTTACAATTCTTGCCGATGGTGGCTCCTTTTTGAATTTCAACAAAGGCTCCTATTTTTGAATTATCATCGATGCTGCAGCCATAAGCATTGACAAAATTAAAAATCTTCACATTCTCTCCGAGCTTTACATTGTTTATACTCTGCTTGTCGTTATTGATAGTTATCGTTTCCATCTTAGTTAATTAAAACCTCACGGCCTCCATCTTTAATGGATTTATCCGATGCCTCTAATATTTTTACAACATTCAGCCCGATTTCATAGGAAGAAACGGGCGTTGCGTTTTGCTTGATACAATTGATAAAATCACAAGCCATTCCAGACAGTGCTTCGGTTGTATGCAGCTTCGGAACATATATGTCCCCGGTTCTATAGTCGACCAGCACTTTCTTTTTTTCTTCATCGGTTTTATGATCGTAGCCTGTGTCATAAACCTTTATTTTTTCCGTTGGTTCCAGGTCATTGTACAAAACCATTTTTTTGTCACCGCCTATCAGCATCATCCTGATCTTGACGGGACTGCTCCATGAACAATTAAAATGCGCAATAAACCCCGATTTATAGTTTACGGTCAGGTACGCAATATTTTCGATATTATTTTTGGTATGGGTTACACCAGTGGCATTAATACTGTAAGGTTTTTCTTTGACGAGGTAGTTGAGAATAGAAATATCATGCGGCGCCAGATCCCAAAGAACATTAATGTCGGGCTGAAAAAGACCAAGATTGATACGAGTTGAATCCAGATATGTGACGGAACCGAGCTCATATGCGTCGATCAATTGCCTGATCTTTTGTACCGCGCCAGTGTATAAAAAAGTGTGGTCCACCATCAGCAATGCGTCTTTTTTTTCAGCCAGGTCGATCAATTCTACCGCTTCTTTTACAGATGAGGTAAGCGGTTTTTCGATCAAGACATGTTTGCCATTCATCAACGCCTGCCGGGCCAGTGAAAAATGAGTGAACACTGGCGTTGCGATAACCACTGCATCAATATCCGCATCGTTGATGATATCCTGTGCATCTTTGAGCCTGTTTATCGACGGGAAAATCTTTGCCAATTGATCCAGCCTTTCTAACCTCGCGTCCGCTACTGATTTTACAAGACAATCCTTCGTAGAAAAAAAATTTCTTACAAGATTCGGACCCCAATACCCGTAGCCAATTATACCAAGTTTGATCATAAACTACGTTCTCAATAAAAAGTGAACTCCTACGATATTATTTAAGGAGTATTTATGAAATTTTTATAACTGTTTTTATGCGGATTTTCTTCTTAGGTAGTGTATCTTGATTGCAATCTTTAAGAAAAATATCTATGAAATTCATTTATGGTTTTTTATTCTGTGCCTTTTCACTTTGCCTGAATGCGCAGTCAGCGAGCGTAAAGAATTTTTCCATCTATTTCCCTCCCGATTTTCCTTCTGAGACAAAAACTGATATTATCGGGCTTTTAAACCAGGCGTCGGCGGGAAAATGGAAAGTAATTTCCCGCAATGATGAAAACGCCAACTTCATTCTTGAATATAAAGAAAACCCGCGCTTCAAGACGGCAGAGAGCTTCAGGTTGCAAAGCGACGGCAGTTCAAGGTTAATTTTATCTGCCTCGACAACTAAAGGCTTAGTATTCGGCATCTACAGTTATCTAAGGAAACTCGGTTTTAAGTTTTACTTGCCCGATGAACTTTATACAATTGTCCCGTCAATAGCAAATCCTTTCGGGGAAAAAAAGGATGCCATTGACAAACCATTTTTGCAGATCCGCGATTTCTTTGGTACTGGTGGCCTAGGTTCTGGCCTCACTGATCCCGATAAAAGCGTAGAAAAGGCCTGGAATCTCTGGAAAATGCGAAACGGATTTGGCGCAGCATACGGGCTCTCTGGTCATCGCGGCGAAAATTTCATCCTTGAAAATAAAGATCTGCTTGAAAAACATCCTGACTGGTTAGCCTCACCATTAAAAACCAATGGACAAATAGATGTTACTGCCAAATTAAATTACCTGAATAAGGCAGCGCTCGATTATTATATCAACTGGACAATTCAACCGTTAAAAAATGAGGAAAAGACACTGGCGCCAAATGTAACCGAATTTGTTTCCATTGAACCCTCTGATGCAGGCGGATATTTGTATGATCCCTCAAACAAAATAATTCCTTCTGTCAGCGACCAGGTTTTTGGAGCCGCCAACCTTGCAGCCGCCCAACTAGATAAACTTTTTCCTGACAAACCAAATATTGGCGTAAACCTGTACGCATATAGCACCCATGCGGAGCCCCCTTCATTTTCATTACATCATCGTGTGTTTGTGCAAATCATTCCTTACCAGTTTCAAAATATTGCTTACGGTCCCGCATTTATTAAACGTTGGTCAACAAAAGCCACAAGGTTCGGTTTGTACGATTATTTCAAATATGCAGACAGCTATTGGGACATGCCTGCCGGCTATCCCCTTGATGAGGTAATGGTTCGCGCCATTTATGCCGCGAAGGCTGGCTCTGAAGGCACCACCTATGAAACTTCGTACAGCAAATTTGCCACAGGAATTCCTTTGTGGATCTTGGTGCAATACATGAACGGCGGCGACGCAAACTGGGAAAAAAATTATGAACAATTAATTGTTGATCTGTATGGTACTTCTGCGCAAGACATAAAAAAGCTTTTCAAACTTTTTTATCGGGACCCTCAGTTCGGCTTACCGCAACTGGGAACAGCCGCTCAGTACATTCAACAGGCGGAAAAGAAAAATACTAACGGAATTGTGGGCGAAAGAATTCACGAATTAAAACTCTACCTCGCTTATGTTCAGTTGTATTTTGAATCACAAAATGAGAAAACGGGAAACCTTGAGCAAAGATTCCTGACTCTCGGAAAAATGGCCTGGACGTTATATGAAAAGAGAATTGTCAACGGCTATCGTATAATGCAACTGGTGGCTTATACTTTCTTGAATGCGAAACCGGCCGATCCCAAACTTGCGGATCATTATTACCAACTTCATCTGCTAATCTTTCCGGAAACAAATAACCCAGACGCCTTCTGGAAAAAGGATTATAAGTACTCAGGTAGTGAGATTGACGATATTTACAGTCGAATAGCAACCAATCACAACTCAGCTTCGACTAATTTAAATGTTACCACAGTTAGTGAGGCAATCCAGGCAAGTAAAGCCCTTTATCGACCCACAGCAAAAACGATTATCCAGAGCAATTACACAGTAAGAGGTTATTTTAATCTATTTGCTGAAAAACCTACCACCATCAAAATAGATTGGAAATTAGAAAACAAAACAGATCCGTCACCTTTTGCCACAATTTCCGGCTCTAATCTGGATTATTCTTCGGTTTATGACTATCCAATCAAAGGCACTTCGGGGAAAATATCGATTTCACTCCCTAAGGGTGAACTGTTTTTTTTTATTCATGCAAGCACAAATACAACCTATACTCTTCGAATTGAGTTGAATGGCGTTTATTGCTATTTCGTGAATTCTCCAAGGGGGATAATGGGCTTTATTGACGAGCAAGGGAATTTCCCATACACGCCCCCAATATATCCAACCTATTTTTATGTTCCGGAAAATGTCAATGATGTACAATACAAGGTCCAGGTGAATGCACTGCAGATATTTGACCCCGAGGGAAAAGCCGTAACCACAAAATTAATTGCGAACCAGGGACCTCTTGAAACCAGGAGCTTTACACCTTCTGCCAGTCAGAAAGGAAAATTCTGGAAGGCAATAGTAAGCGGTCCCTACAATTACCAGTTTTTGAATATTCCTGACCGATATTTTTTATTTGTAGAAAAATAGCCAGGAAATAAAACTATGTCGCAGAATTTCTGATCGTGCTTAGTAACTGAGTCAATGCCCTGGATTCTTTCAGGGAAAAACCATTCCCATCCAAAATCTCTCTATAGGAAATTGTATGAAGACTATCAGTCGTTTTGGTAAGATCAAATTTCTCGCCCTCTACAGTTAAAACCCTATAACTGTGCTCGCCATTTTCTCGTTGATCTGGGGGTACCATGTCAGCATTGATACTCAACAACCAGTCGACATGCGCTTTTTCCAAAACCAAATGACCGCAAGCCGAACCCTCAGAATGCTTGTCAACTGTCACCTGCTGTACCTTTCCAAATATCCATAGTAACATATCAAAACAATGGACGCCAATATTTGTAGTTATGCCCCCACTCTTTTGCACGTCACCTTTCCAGCTAATGTGGTACCAGTGACCTCGTGGCGTAATGTACTCGAGTCGGACTTCATATTTTTTTGCTGGCGGACCCTTTTCTATTTTCTCCCGCAAAGCGACGATCGCATGATGTAATCGCAACTGAAGGATCGTGAATACTTTTTTTCCCGTTTCTTTTTCCATTTCCATTAAGGCATCGACGTTCCAGGGATTCAACACTACCGGCTTTTCGCAGATCACATCGGCCCCGAGACGTAAACCAAAACGTATGTGCGCATCATGCAGATAATTAGGCGAACAAACCACCAAATAATCGATCCCATTTCCCTGGCGTTTTAACTTCTCGAGGTGTCGGTCAAAGCGCTCAAACTCTAAAAAAAAATCGCACTCTGGAAAGTAAGTATCAAGGATGCCGACAGAATCGTGTTTATCCAATGCGGCCACTAACGAATTCCCCGTTTCTTTGATGGCCTTCATGTGTTTAGGAGCAATGTATCCTCCGGCTCCTATCAGTGCAAACTTCTTCACTCGTTATCTCCCGAGGCTAAGATTAAGGTTGAGGTGAAATTGAAGTTACAAGTTCTGAACCTTAACCTTACTTTTTTTTACTTTGTTATTAATGATCTCATACTTCTCATTACTCTCATCACAAACTGCAAATCCATTTTTATCGAAATTCAAACGACTTCCATATTCACTCATCCACCCAATTTGTTTTCCAGGATTACCAACGACCAAGGCATGAGATAAAACTGGTTTAGTAATGACAGCGCCTGCACCAATAAATGCATATTCGCCAATCTCATTTCCGCAGATAATTGTAGAATTAGCTCCGATCGTCGCACCTTTCCTGATAACAGTTTTTTCGTATTCCTGTCTTCTGCTGATAGCACTGCGTGGATTTTTGATATTTGTAAAAACAACTGAAGGACCAATGAAAACGTCGTCTTCACAAACTACTCCTTCATACAAGGACACATTGTTCTGAACTTTTACATTCTTACCCAAGACAACATCCGACGCAATAAATACATTTTGTCCAATATTGCATCCCTCGCCAATCTTAGCGAGAATTTTAACTCCTTCACCAATTTCACTTCCCTCATCAATTACTGCAGTAGGATGTGCGTAATAAGGCATAGATTGAGGTTAAGGTTAAGGTTTAGCCTGAGTGTGAGAAAAGCGTTTGGTATTTTGGTTCTTTTGATCATCCCGGTTAAAATCATTCGACTATTTCTAAAAATGATCCAATCATTATTTGTCTTAGCCTCAACCTTAACCTCAACCTGATCCTTTCATGGTTCTGTTGCGAGGTTTTTGAGATAAAATCCATACCCACTCTTATCAAGTTGACCCGATAGTTTCAACAGCTGTTTACGGTCGATAAAGTTCATCCGATAAGCGACTTCCTCAATACAACCGATCTTCGTGCCTTGTCTTTTTTCAATAACACGAACAAATTCACTGGCGTCATTAAGTGATTCAAAAGTTCCTGTGTCAAGCCAGGCCGTGCCACGATCAAGAACGCAAACTTTCAATTTGCCTTTTTGCAGGTAAACTTTATTCACGTCAGTAATCTCGTATTCTCCCCTTGCCGATGGCTCTAAGTTTTTGATTATGTCCAAAACCTCATTATCATAAAAATATAAACCCGGTACGGCAAAATCTGACTTTGGTTGTTTGGGCTTTTCCTCGATCGAGATGGCTTTCATGTCTTCATTAAATTCCACCACGCCATAACGCTCGGGATCTGCGACTTTATAGGCGAAGACATAACCTCCCTCTACATCATTTAATTCCTGTAGCTGTCTTCCCAATCCTGATCCGTAAAAAATGTTGTCGCCCAGAATTAAGGCACACTTATCGCGTCCGATAAATTTTGAACCGATCACAAATGCCTGTGCAAGACCATTGGGAACTTCCTGAACGGCATATTCAAAACGGCAGCCGACCTGGGTACCATCATTTAATAATTTCTTGAATTGGGAATGATCTTCTGGCGTGGTAATGATCAAAATTTCCCTTATGCCCGCCATCATCAATATAGAAAGAGGGTAATAGATCATGGGTTTGTCGTACACAGGCATCAGTTGTTTTGAGATCGCTTTGGTAATCGGGTATAACCTTGTCCCACTTCCCCCTGCTAATATTATTCCTTTCATTCCTTGAATTTATTCGCTTTTTTAACCGCGGAGTACACTGAGAACACAGCGCTATGGACCCCTGTGATCTTGTGGCTTATTACTACAACACACCTAACACAACTCTTTTGATCCCATCTTTTAATTGCTTCACATTAAAATTAATCAGGTATCCTAATCTAGACCCCGAAAGTTTCATGTATGTGAGGATTTGTGCAAGGTGTACATCGTTCAAAGCTTCAACCGATTTTATTTCTACAATTACTTTTCTGCCTGCTCTGAGATCTATTCTGTATCCGCAATCTAATCTGACCTCTTTGTAAACTACCGGTAATGGAATCTGAACTTCTATATACAAGCCCTTTTGAATACATTCATAGCTTAAGCATGCTTCATAAGTGCTTTCAAGCAATCCGGGACCCAATTCCTTGTGAACTTGAAAAGCCGCATCAAGAATTAATGTGCCAATTTGATTTTCATGCATTATTTAATTTGACACAATAATCCAGGAACACAAACTGTAACCGCTGTGATCGCTGTGGTTTATTTTTATTGCTTTGAATACTGCAGGTCATAGTACTTTTGATATTCACCACTCGTTACATGCTTGAGCCATTCCTGATTTTGCAAATACCAATCGATGGTTTCGCTTAATCCTTCTTCAAATGTAACCGAAGGTCTCCAGCCCAATTCCTTGCTGATCTTTGTGGCATCAATAGCATAGCGGCGATCATGCCCGGGACGATCTTTTACATAAGTGATCAATTTTTCACTTTCTCCTGCCTGCCTTCCTAATTTTTCATCGATCAACCTGCACAACAGTTTTACCAGGTCGATATTTTTCCATTCATTAAAACCACCAATATTATAAGTGTCAAATATTTTTCCCTTGTGAAAAACAGTGTCGATTGCCGTTGCATGATCTTTTACATATAACCAATCTCGCGTGTAAAGACCATCGCCGTAAACGGGCAAAGGTTTTTTATGAATGACATTATTGATAAAAAGAGGAATTAATTTTTCAGGAAAATGATTTGGACCGTAATTATTTGAGCAATGAGTAGTAATCACGGGTAAATGATAGGTTTCGCCATACGCTCTAACAAAATGATCAGAGGAAGCTTTTGATGCGGAATACGGAGAGTTGGGCGAATAAGGAGTCTCTTCAGCAAAAAAACCAGTTTGGCCTAAAGCCCCATAGACTTCATCAGTAGAAACATGGTAAAACAAGTTCCTGCTTCCTGCCTCCTGATTATTCGTCAGCCAAATTTTTTTGGCCGCATTCAATAAATTGACGGTGCCGATCACGTTGGTATAAACAAAATCCAAGGGAGAAAGGATAGAACGATCTACGTGTGATTCTGCGGCGAGGTGAATAATCCCGTCAGGATGGTAATCATTGAAGACTTTATCTATCTCCCCGACGTTTAAAATATTTGCCTTTTCAAAAATGTAATTGGGTGCGTTTTCTACATCGGCGAGATTTTCAAGATTGCCGGCATATGTTAGCGCATCGAGATTGACAATTCTGTAGCCAGGGTATTTTTTTACAAAAAGGCGAACTACATGAGATCCGATAAAACCTGCGCCGCCTGTTATGATGATCGTTCTTTGCATTTAAATTTAGATTTGGCTTGAGATCGAGGTTACCTAAACCTTAATCTTAACCTGTTTTTGATACCATTCAAACGTTTTCTTCAACCCCTCTTCCACGGAAATCTGCGGATCGTATCCGAGCAAATTTTTTGCTTTTGAAATATCGGCAAGGCTATGCTTTACATCACCGGGTCGATCCGACATGTGCGTCGGTTCAATATCTGAAGAGGAAATTTTTTTCAACTTTTGAAACAAATCCAGCAATGATGTTTGGTGGCCGCAAGCGATATTGTAAACCTGGTTAATTGCCTTTTTATTATTGGCAAATAAAGAGAGAATATTTGCCTGCACGGCATTGCTTACGTAAGTAAAATCACGACTAATCGTTCCATCACCGTTAATTACAGGCGACTGATCATTTAATAAGGCTTCAATGAATAAAGGTATCACTGCGGCATAGGGACCTTGTGGATTTTGTTTTGGTCCAAATATGTTAAAGTACCTGAGTCCTATGAATTCCATATCATATAGAGACGCAAACACATCCGCATACAACTCATTTACATATTTTGTAACAGCATAAGGAGATAAAGGCTTTCCGATCTTATCTTCCTGTTTTGGTAAGGCAGCATGATCTCCGTAAGTTGAAGAGCTGGCCGCGTATACGATCCGCTTTATTTTCTTTTCTTTCGCTGCCATGAAAACATTCAGCGTGCCGGTAATATTCACCTCATTTGTAGTAAGCGGATCATTTATAGAACGAGGCACTGAACCTAGTGCCGCCTGGTGGGAAATAAGATCCATGCCATCACAAGCCTCGAGGCAAGTGGAGTAATTTCTAATATCGCCTTGTAAAAACTCGAAATGGGGTTTTGAATAAAATTCATGGATGTTATTTGTAGAGCCGGTGGCTAAGTTGTCCAGCACTCTCACCTGTTTGACCTCAGGATGCCTTAACAAGGCCTCGACTAAATTAGAACCTATGAAGCCTGCCCCGCCGGTAACTAAAATTCTCATTTAAACAATAAGAGTTAAGATGTTTTTGATCTTCCGTTGCCGCGGTTTTTTAAATCAAAAAGGCCAAAAAAACGAGTGAAAAAATTATGAGGCGGATGTTCTTCTTCGTAATAGTTTGATTTATATCCATAGCCGTATCCATACCGACCATAACTAGCCATAGCCATATCGACCATACCCATAGTAGCCATATCCCGGCTTAACTTTTACATCATTGATGATGATAGAAACTTTCGGAAGCTTCCCTTCTCTATAGAACTCATCAATTAGGGCAATTTGCTTTTTGTAAGTATGACCCTGCCTTACAATGTAAAGTGTGCAGTTAGCGAATTTACCCAGGGTCATTCCATCGCTTACCATTCCTACGGGAGCCGTGTCGATCAAGATCACATCGAAAATTTCGTTCAAACGCTTAAAGAGTTCATCTACTCTTGATTCTAACAATAATTCAGAAGGATTCGGCGGCACAGGGCCGCAGGAAATGACAAAGAGATTATCATACCCGGGAACCAGCACAGGGAGGTCTTCTATATCTGCCTTCCCTAAAATATAGTTTGTAACTCCTGATCGTTTTGAAAGGCCCAAGCCCGTGATAATTTTTGGCTTGCGGATGTCAAATTCAATTATAACTGTTTTCTTGCCCGCAAGTGCCAGAACTGCTCCCAGGTTTGTCGTGACAAAAGATTTCCCCTCACCACTAAATGATGATGTAACAAGAATGACAGGTTTTTCAATTTTGTTTAAGACATATTGCAAATTCGAGCGAATAATTCTGAATTGTTCCGCCACCATTCCGCGATTTGTTTTATTCACCACTAAAGCGGTGTCAGCATAAGAGTGGCCAATCTCGCCAAGGATTGGGGCGGGGGTAATTTTTTCAATGTCATATCGGGTCGACACTTTATCATTGACCACTTCAAGCATAAAAATGAACAGGGCGGGAAGTCCGATGCCTACTAGGATAGCCAGTAGTTGAATAGATCTTTTGTTTGGTTTTACGGGCGCCGAAGATGCAAATGCCTGGTCAATGATTTTTGAATTAGGAGTCGTCGAAGCCAATGAAATAGAAGTTTCTTCTCTGCGTCCCATCAGGAACTCATAGAGATCGGTCTTGCTTTTTAGCCTTGTTTGTATGTCGGCAAGCTCTTTTAATTGAGAAGGCAAAAGTTTAATTTGAGATTCTGCCAAACTGCTTCTTCCTGCCAGCGTATTAACTGTTACATTGACTGATGATTTTATATTATGGATCGATTGTAAAATATTGGTGCGAAGTTTTTCAATAAGGTCCTCATTTTCCTTCACAAGAGGGTTGTTTAAAGGTACATTGGCGTCGATTAATCTCTTGCGCTCGAGCTGGCTCTTATTATATTCAAGTATAAAGCCACTAAGTGAGGGATCTGATAATGTTAAGGGGGAAGGGACAGTGTTGAATTCATTTTGTTTATCCTTGAGATAATCTTCGATCATACTTGCAATGTTCATTTGAAGTCTCTGCTCATTAATGCCTTTTTGCGATTCTGTAATGTTGTCCATATATGTTTGCATCTGTGCATCCGGAACAATCAAATTATATTTCCTCTTCAAATTCAAAATCACCCTTTGAATGTCATCAATTTCATTTTGCAACGTATCCAGCCTTATGTCAATGAAACTTAAAGTCTGTCTTGCTTCTTTGTTTTTTTCTTCTTTCGTCTGTTCTCCGTATTCTACCATCAATTGGTTTATGATGTCGGAACTCATTCTCGGATTCGTTGTTTCCAGGCTGATCTGTAAAATGCCCGTGCCGGGTTTTGGTGTTACAGCTATCCCTGCCGCGAATTCAGAAGCGACTTGTTTTGTCGGCTTCCAGTTCACCGTGTACTCTTTCCCCAAGCCGGTAAAATAGTTTCTGTCTAGTTTGAAAACACCGTAGCGGTTTTCGAATAACTCCCCAAAGCCAAAATGAGTTTTCTCGTCATTGACAGTGAATTGGCTGTTGTTGAAAAATTTTACACTTAGCGAAAATGATTTCGCAGAGTCTGCTAGTTTAAAGACTTTCAGCAAAAAAGGACCTTGCTTATAGATATTAGGTGACTTGATTTTACCCACAGCATAATAACTTACCTGGAGCTGAAGTGTATCAACAACTCGTTGCATTAGTGGTTTAGACTTGAGAACCTCGATTTCGTTTTGAATATTTTGGACACCATCATTCAGGAAAAGCTGGTTTAGTTTTGTGTCGCTGGATTGGCCTCCCCCAGTTTGATTATTTTTTATTAGTATAGTACCTGACGCACGATAAATAGGTGTTGCATAGCGCAGATATATGTACGCCCCAAACAAAGCGACAGCCAATGAGAGAATGAATACCGGTAAGAACCTGACGTATTTAAAGAATAGATCTTTAACACCCAGACCCTCTATCTCATTTTTATCCGTTATATGTCTCTCCTCTATTACCGTTGTCGATTCCACCCCAATAAAATTTATTTAAAAATATTGTAAAGCAGCGCAGCAGTGGTGATAAATGTGAGAGCGAACGTAATTCTTTGTGTAACGATAGACTCCTCATTTTGTCTTACCTTGGCCCGGGTCGGGTCAACGATAATCACATCATTTTGCTGCAAGTAAAAATAAGGCGATTCAAAAACATTTTTTGCGGTCAGATCTATGGTTCCTATTTGCCTGTCGCCATTTCCTTCCCTGATCACCCTGACGCTATTTTTCTTCCCGGTGAACGGAATATCGCCTGCCAATCCTATCGCTTCTAATATTGTAATCTTTTCATAAGGAATTGTGATCGTGCCTGCACGTCCAACTTCTCCTAAAACCGTTATCCTGAAATTCAAAAAGCGGATAATGACCGACGGGTCTTTTAACTCTTCTGAAAGCCTCGACTTTATTGTGTCTGCAAGCTGCTGCTTGGTTAAGCCATCTGCGTGCACGAGTCCAACCCTGGGATATTCAATATTTCCGTTTTGATCTACCAAAAAGCCAATGAGCGAGAGATTGCCATTATTACTATTGCTCATATTCGCCAAATTATAAAGGGCATCCACCTTCGGATCGGTCGCCGCACTGTAGACTTGTATGGAGAGCAGATCATTTTTCTGTATGACCGGCTCAAAGGTCTTTACCGTATTCTTCTCACTGGTATCCGTAACATTCTCCAGGTAATAGTAAGGGAGCTTTTTTTGTGAACCACATGAAACTAGAAACACAGCCATACTCATAATACCAAAAAGAAACATAACTCTCATCGAATTTCCTTTATGATGACTCATTGGAATGCCAGACTTGGCTCTCATTTGGATTGAACCGAAGTTAATTTACTTCTCTCAATAAATGCCACTAAAATGTACCCCAGGCTATCAATCGCAACTCTTACAACCTTACGACGAACATCCATCACTTTACCTTCCTGATCCATCAATGATCCTGATGTGATACGAACGCGATCATTCAGTTTTAATTCTTTTGGGTATACCTCGATGTTTTCGTGTTCATCAAGAAATCTTTTTATTGTTTGGATCTCCTTCTCTTTTACGATGGCGGGTTTCTTGTTCCAGTAAACAAAATTGATGACTCCGTCCGTCATCCGCACGCTTGTTTTTTCCCCATCATCTATTTTTACAAAGACATAGGACTTAAACAATGGCTCTTCCACAATTTTCAACCTGTCACTCCATTTTCTCTTGACCTTATTTAGCGGGCAGTAGCTCTCGACACCTTTTTCTGCCAAAAGGAAATTCACTTTTTTTTCCCACCGGGGCCGGGTATAAATTGCATACCACTTACGACTCTGCTGTCCGTTCAGTTTTTGCATGGCTTCGCCATCTTAGTCACAGATCTTTTTTGCAACCAATTGAAAATAAAAAGCTTGAAAAATTTCCCCTGGCGGTGTCTCCAGTTATAAATTATCGAGTGCAAATATAATTGTATGAATGGGACTGGCAAGAGAATAAAATAAACGGATTCTGAATAAGTTAATTTTATTTGTAACGAAAAATATTATAGAAATTCTAATGGCGGGTGCCTTAGCGCTGGCACAAATAGAACCGGTCTCCTTCTTTTACTCCCTCGCCGTAGCATTCCCTTCCCACTTAGGCTTATTATCATCCTCCTCATTTATGTGAAAAAGATCATATGACTTGTGTTTACGGAACCGATTTTTGCAAAGAATGTCTTTCGAATTTTTTTCAATGATTGAAAGCGTCTTTGCTGGGATTGTACCAGGATCTTTCAAGTGTCCACGGCTCCTATGTCCATAAAAAACAAAGCCTGTGGAAGAATGCCAGCTCCAATCATTATAACAGGGATATTCTAACTACCTGAAAAAAAAATGAATAAATTGTATGAGTCATTCCTCAGCTCTTAAACCTTTATGCTTATGAGTATCGATAAAATTATCATCTCCAACCGCTCCGCACTTCAGACTAAATATGGCTCAACCGGTTTTCAGAAAATTCAGTCAACAGTTAAACAGTTGATCGCTGCCGACAAAAAGAGAAAAATAAATGGCCTCTTAGTTTTTATCGATGATCCGAAAGCAATGAAAAAAGCAAAAGGCAAAATGGTGAAAGATCCCACCGATGCTGAACAATGTAAAAATGCTGTTGACAGTTTATTCCATCATTACACTCCAGATTATATCATGCTATTGGGAGCCCAGGATATCCTTCCACATTGCCGTTTTCGCATCCCCATCCCGGATGACGATGACAACTTTGTTCCAAGCGATGTACCTTATGCCTGCGATGCTCCCTTTAGTCGCAACGCTGGTGACTTTATTGCGCCTGGACGGGTGTTAGGCAGGCTTCCCGATATTACTGGCGGAACTGATCCATCATACCTGGTAACGTTACTGCAAAACAGCATAAACTGGAAGCCTTTAAAATTATCTGCATATAAAAACTATTTTTCTATCAGCGTAAAATGGTGGCAGAAATCAACAAAGATTTCACTCAATAATATTTTTCAAAATAATAGTAAGCTAAAACTATCTCCTCCAACGCTGGGTCCTTATTCGAAACCAGACCTCGGAGCGATGATGCATTTTTTTAATTGTCATGGCGGTTTACGTACGTCGGAATTTTATGGACAGCCAAACGAAAATTCGTCGAGCTTTCCTGTATGCCTTGAATCAAACATGCTCGAAAAAAAAATTTCCTATGGCACAGTAGCGGCAGCAGAATGTTGTTATGGAGGCCTTTTATATAATCCAAATCGTCCCACAAAAATTCATTTACCGATCTCAAATACTTATTTGCAAAACAATGCCGTGTCCTTTGTGGGCAGCACAACTGCGGCTTACGGACCCGCCGACAGTCAGGGGGGCGCTGATTACATCACGCAATATTTTTTAATAGCGATTCAAAAAGGAGCTTCATGCGGGCGGGCTTTTCTTGAAGCTCAGCAGCGCTTCGTCGAAAAGGGAGATGTAAAGATGGACCCTACTGATCTGAAAACGATCATCCAGTTTTTATTACTGGGTGATCCAAGTGTTACGCCGGTTGAAAGCGATCCAAAAACGACACCAGGAAAAACTCCTGTCAAAGCCATTATGAATAAAGACGCCCATGATATAAAAGAAAGAAAAGAGAGACGATGGAAACTGGCTGAAAAAAGCGTATTCATTAACGGTACCACAGACGCGCCAGTTAGAATAGAGGCGCCTGAACGAGGTTCCGTTAAATCTGACATTAAAAAAGAGTTGCGGAAATATAAATTTAAAGACGGGAAAAAAATGGTGTACGGTTTTAAGAAAAGAAAAGGAAAAGCTAAAAGATTGACTACTGAACACGAGTACCGATATCACGTTTATAGCAACGTAAAAAAAGGCGGGATTATTGATACGCTACGATTGCTGGTTATCCAGGAAGTCAATAATAAAGTAATGGAGGTAAAAGAATATGTGCGCCGATGAGCTGAATAAAATTTCATTAACGGGCAAAGTTGAAAAAAGGACGCTGGGTGGAACTAGCAAGATGGCCCACACCGGATTTGTATTACAAACAAGGGATGGTGCCATTAAGCTACGGCGTAATCAGGGCAATCCTTTTTATGATGAATTCTTTGAAAAATATGAAAACAAAAACATTACAGTGGAGGGTTATGACATGGATCAGTATTTCCTGGTGACGGATGTGAAGTAGCCCTACTGACGAATTCAAAAATTTATTCCATCTACCTGTACAGAATTGATATACCAATATCCAAAATCTTCATTTTTTTCAAAGGCTATCTTCCAGCCTCCTGTCAATGCGTATCTATCATTAGCAGAAGTTACAGATATCTTATAATCGCCGTTTACCCAAACGCTGCAACCAGTTGTTTTTACAAAATTTATTTCAATGTTGTTATAGGCCATCTTAAATCTTTTCACCACATTCTTAAATTCTTCTATTGTGATTCGTGAATGTTCATTTAGCTGAAGATTTTCATCCCGAAATTGAGGAGTCCATTCCATTGGTTCTTTCCGCAAGATCTCGTTGATACAATCTTCAGCGGCCGTGGTATTGTCATAAATGGGGTCAGGATGAAATTCATCATAAATAAAACCCGTGATCCAGCCGGGCAAATCCATATCATCAGTTTCATGTTCGAATAGTTCTTCGGTGATAAACCGATATAATTCTCTCGTACTAATATTAGGACTGCAAACACTGAAATCAATCGAATATCGATGCAGATAATCAAGCAACGAATTGTATGCTTCATTGATTTCCTCTTCGGGAACATCCGCTACGGATTTGAAATGCTGAGGTCTGTTGATCTTATCGAATAATTTAATTGTCTTTCGTTCTTCGAACTGTTTTTCAAAAGTCATTACATTATTGAGGAACTGGTTTTCAATACCAGCGGGCAATTCCACATTTTGCTCACCAAAAAAGGCTCCTCGCTCCAGCATCAATTTCATTTTCAGAAAATCATTTTCTTCTTTCAGCTTTTGGTCATGATCTGGTAAATTACGTTCCTCTGCCATATTGATTAAATTTTTTCGCAACTAAGTTATTCTCAATCCAGGCACTTCCTCACAGGTTCGACCTCCTAATAATGCGGCCGGTTTTCTTTTTATAGATACCCTCATTGTTCAAATGAAAGAACGCTTTGTCTGCTGATTGCTGACGAAATTAGCAAGGTCACTTCTAATTTTCTATTACGATCCCCTTGGGCCCTATAGGTTTTTTTCTTCCGAAATTGTCGTTTTTTTATCGACTTTCGCTGTCTGAAAATTTCACAACCTCCGTAGGCATATTCAACAGAAGTTCAATCTTTATTTTAACCCAATCCCCCCAAATTGATTCATGTATTAGGTTGAGGACATCAAAATAACCAAACCCGTGTGACAGTCAAAACAACCTTCCCTGCTCTCCTGGTCTTCGGAAAATGGTTGTATCTAATTCCCACCTGTCTTCATTCATTCCATATAACTTTCCATATTTTCTATATTGCTGCCTCACCATTTCGGCAATGTTACCCTCTCCTCTCATCCTGACTCCCCACCTGGTATCATTTACTTTCCCGTCATGACTGCTTTCGATCAAATGCCAGACCTTATCGGCACGATCAGGAAAATTTTTATAAAGCCAGTCATGAAATAGGAATTTGATCGCTCCATTCAGCCGGATAAAAGTGTATGCCGTAAATTTTGCGCCGGCATCTTTACCCGCCTTCATTATTCGTTGCATTTCATGTTCGTTCAGCCCAGGTATCATGGGCCCCATCATAATGCCCATGTGAATTCCGGCATTGCTCAACTCTTCAATGACCTTAAGCCTTTGTTTAGCTGTTGTTGTTCTCGGTTCCATCACTCTTCTCAGGTCTTCGTTAAACGAGGTAACGGAAACCATTGCTGACACCAGCTTTTTCCTGGCCATCTCCTGCAACACGTCTTTATCTTTAATGATCCATGAATTTTTTGTCAGAATGCCAACGGACTGAGCCTGTACTTCTGTTCCGCGGGTTGATAGCAATCCGTGTTCCCACTCAACATGATCGGATTTGTTCCGTCCCACTTAGGATGCATCAAAAATTTCCTAAAGATCTCCGGCGCATTTACTTTCACAATTATTTTTCTTTCGAAATCCAGTCCGGCACTATAGCCCCAGTATTCATGCACATTGCGCGCATAACAATAAATGCATCCGTGTTCGCAACCGGCATAGGGATTCATGCTATACATCATGCTCAGGTCAGGGCTCTCCACTTTGTTTACAATACTCTTCACCTCTTGTTCAATATATTGAGTAGCCACATTTGACTCTTGCCAATCGTCAATGGCCTCAACATGTTCCTTCGTTCGCTCGTCTTTTAAAAACCGATTTTTTGTATTGAATTGAGCACCTCGTCCCTGGAGATATTGTTGCGACCCCTCCGCACCTTCACGTTGGTGGGACCCTTCCGTGCTCTCATGTTTTTGTGGAGTTATTTTATAGTGATCCTGGGGAAGTTGGTTGAGCATAGAAATAAATTTTGAATGTGAGGTATGAGACGATCATGAGAAAAGAAATTTCCGACTGACGACTCGCGATTGTTAAATAGAATGGCAGTAGCTTGGTAAAATGCCGATGTTAGTCACATTAAAGTTTCAGGGCTGTAAGTTGATGGCTTCCCCCATCGGGCGACGTCGGAAGGGGGCCGAACAAGTCTCCTTGTTTTGTCACAACTGGCAAATTTTGAAATTGAAACTTTTCAACAATTTGATATTTCATCCGATAGCTATCGGATTCGTCAAGGGGTCGCTTTAATAAAAGCATTCCATCGGCAATAAACCGGCCGGTGAAATGCTTGTTGCTATACTCTAACCACCCCTTTTCGTATTGCCAGGGCAAAAGTTTTCTTGCAATGGGAATATGCGGTTCCATAATAAAATGCGGTTTATTATCATCATTGAGCTTCATGAGCCGTTGTGCCTGGGCCCGAATTTCTTTTACCAGGTTTTGTATCGGCATCTTCGACGTTATATTAATAAAGATGGTATGACTCGGGAAACTTCCATAGTCCTTCAACTCTATTTTGATTGGATAATACCCCATTGCAATCATCTTTAGCCGGTTGACAAGCCGCTCTTCCATCATTTCATACTGAAGAAAATTCACCAATGTCACGTGCGGCTTGCCACCGATTGCATTTGACGCCTGGTATGCGTCGTAAAATTCTTTTTTCACCTGGATGATGCGATTTCGCAATTCCTCATGCGGATTCAGCACAAGTAAATATTCATATACCCGGTAGCCGGGCATTGTTATTCCCGATAGTTGCATAACCCCTCCAATTTTTTTGATTCATGTTTTCATTCCGGTACCGATTAACACTTCAGCTTGAACTCGATCTCGCCGGTGTCTATGCCTGTTCTCGACCGCTGATAACACCGCAAGCAAATTATCTTAGCATAAAATTACTAAATAATTTAGTTTTCAAAAAAAAATAACGAACTTTATTTCAGAAAATTTTTTTCTAACAGCTCTTCGACCTGCCTCTTCTTTGAAGAGAGACTTAGGGTGAGGTCTAAAAATCTACATTATGGACGGGGAACATTTTTACGGCGCTGCTTATCGCGGCTCGAAACAGTATTCGCAGCAAGATATACGAACCGCCAACGCTACCGGCTTTGGTGCTGCGGCGGATGATTATGCCGAACGCGGCATTGATCTGAATGAGCAGTTGATCAAAAACAAACCCGCCACTTTTTTCTTTCGCATGAAAGGCGACGCAATGGTTGGGGCAGGCATTTTTGACAGTGATGTGCTCATCGTAGATCGCTCTTTGAAACTGGCGAATGGAAAAGTTATTGTAGCGGTATTGAATGGGGAATTGCTGGTGCGAAGATTTCATAAAAATTTTTCTTCGGCATTTCTGATCGCGGAGAATGATCGGTACAAATCAATTAACCTCGCAGAATTCAGCGATTTTGCCGTGTGGGGAGTGGTTATATACTCAATACACCAACTATGAAGGCCATTGTTGATTGCGATAGTTTTTATTGCTCCTGCGAGAGAGTGTTTAAGCCCGACCTCTGGTACAAGCCGGTCGTTGTCCTCAGCAATAATGATGGGTGCATTGTTTCCCGCACCGACGAAGCAAAAAGACTGGGTATTGGTATGGCTGCACCTTATTATCAACATAAAGATCTAATTGAAAAAAATGATGTGGCGGTTTTTTCCAGCAATTATAACTTATATGGTGACCTAAGCATGCGTGTCATGGATACATTGCGTCATTTACTGGGCGAGAATAATGTTGAAGTATATTCCGTAGACGAAGCGTTCATTGAACTGGGCGATTCATCGCGGGAACAGTTGGCTGAACAGGCGAAAGGAATCAAACAGACCATAGAGCAATGGACAGGAATCAACGTGTCAATTGGTGTGGCGCCTACCAAGGTGCTCGCGAAGGTGGCAAACAGACTGTCAAAAAAAGATAAACAGAACACAGAGTGCATAATGGTGTTGAATACCCAGGAAGAAATCATCCAGGCGCTAAAAAAAACTGCCGTTGAAGATATCTGGGGAGTGGGCTATCGGTCCGCCACCAAACTCAAGCAGCTTTGGAGCATTTACGATGGACTGCAATTAAGAAATATGAGTGAAGAATGGGCAAAAGCAAATTTAGGCGGAGTGGTGGGAGTAAGGTTAATTAAAGAACTAAAGGGTCAGCAATCGATCGAAATGAAAGATCCATTGAGGCAAAAAAAGATGATAGCAACTACAAGGATGTTTGGAAAACCCGTCCTGGATTTAAATGACCTGAAGGAAGCGGTCGCAACATATACTTCAAGAGCTGCAGAAAAACTGCGCAGGCAATCATGTGCGGCCAAATTGATCGATGTATTTGTGGTAAGCAATGACTATCCAGGAAATCAATACGAATACAACCCGCAAACAAAACATAACCACATAAAGTTGTTACAGCCCACTTCACATACGAATGAATTGATCAAAAACGCAGTACCATTGGTGGAGGAATTGTACAACGCTGGATCGAAGTATTTGAAAGCCGGTGTTATGCTCGGAGAACTGGTTCCTGACGAATCTATCCAGGGTAACATGTTTAAATCGGAACGGGTCAACCACCAGCGAATATTGATGGAAGCGATGGACAACATAAACTTCAGCATGAGAGATGACGCTGTTAAATACGTAGCGAGCGGTTTAAAACGTAACTGGAAGATGCGTCAGGAAATGCGCAGCGGCAGGTACACCACCCGATGGGAAGAATTGTTTGAAGTGCATTAGCGGAGCACCTTTGGAGACTGGCCTTCCTGGATGAACTTCGGCCTCTGCAAACTCAATCCACAAACCTCATTCAATTTATCAACGAGATAAACAGTGAGGTCCGGCGAAGTACCTTCATCATCCATATGCACAAAAACATATAACTCTTGTAGCCCGTCGTCCAGCCAGCGTTTCATTCTGTTAACCCAGTCATCAATTCTTGTAAGATCAGTTGGGTGTAGATTATTGCCCACATAACGAATAAATGTTTTTGGGATCGTGAGGTACATATGAGCGCAATCACGGCGGCCAGCCGCGTCGGTGATCACAGCACCGATATTTAATTCCTTAAGCGTGGCAGACAATTCGTCCCTGGTCTCTTGCTTGCCAAACCAATCCGGGTGACGAACTTCCACGAAGAATTGCAGATCGGCCGGCAATGATTTCAAAAAATCAAACAGTTCATCCTTTCGTTTGGGAGAAAATGTGTCACTTAGCTGCACGAAGATTGGGCCAAGATGTTCTTCAAATGCGACAATGCCGCGCAAAAATTCATTCAGAAAAAAGCCTTTCTCGTTTAAATTCCCGCGATGAGTGACGCCCTGGAACATCTTCGGACAGAATACAAAATCTTTTCCATCTGCCTTCGCCGCCCATTTCTGAATCCCTCTCGGCCCGTACACTTTGTAGTGCGTTACGTTTAACTCAACACTATTGTAGTGTTGAACGTACTGATCGAGGAAATTCTTTTCTTTTGTTTTAAGCGGATATATTTTTCCAACCCATTCCACGCGTCCCCATTTGGCGCAGCCAACATAAACTTTAGGCTTAGACGCCGGTTTACCTTTTAGAATTTCTTTATTAAATAAAGGATCAGGAGGCAAGCTAAAGTCAATATTATTTAGATCTGCGAGTGGAACGCGGCCAAATTCCATAAGAGTTTTTGTGAGCCAAATCTATGTAACTTGTTTGTAAACTTCAGCCATGAGATGGCTTGTCTTCTGTTTGTTCGTTTCCTCTGTTACGGCTGCGCAAAAAAGGCCAAATATTATTTACATCATGAGCGACGATCATGATGCCAATGCCATTAGCGCTTATAATAAAAAGCTGACTTCAACCCCCAACATCGATCGCATTGCCAATGAAGGAATTCTGCTCACACGTTGTTTTGTTGGTAATTCAATTTGTTCACCTGCACGAGCCACTTTATTAACGGGGCAGCACTCGCACAAAAATGGAGTCAAAGATAATTTTACCCATTTTGATTCGTCAAGGATCACCATGCCAAAACTTTTACAGCAAACGGGCTATCAAACAGCTCTCATTGGCAAATGGCATTTACATTCCTATCCCACCGGTTTTGATTATTGGAAAATTTTACCGGGCCAGGGACAGTACTTTGAACCGGCTTTCATAAATATGACCGGTGATACTGTTGTGCAGCATGGCTATGCTTCCAACATCATAACAGATGAAGCGCTTTCCTGGTTAGATCGACGTGATAAAACAAAACCGTTTGTATTGTTTCTTCACCACAAAGCTCCGCATCGTTATTTTTTTCCACCCTTGACATATATCGAACAGTTTCACAAAAAAACCTTTCCTGAACCCGCAACCCTGTACGCTGATACAACGGGCCATGGCAGCGCCTGGAGAATCCAAACCATGAGCATACTTACAGTGATGAAACTTTGCAGTGATCTGAAAGTCGACCCGAAATATTTAGACGACATTCCCTGGTTAAAACCTGATTCTGCCGAAGTGGTTTACTACAACGCGATCATGGACCGCATCCCACAGCCAGACAGGGATAAGATAAAAGAAATTTACTCAGAGCGTGGTAAGCTTTTGCAAAGATTGAAACCAAAAGGAAAGGAATTATTGAAATGGAAATACCAATGGTATATGCAGGATTATCTCGCTTGTGTGGCATCCGTTGATGAAAATGTTGGAAGGGTTTTGAAATATCTTGACGAGAACGATCTCACAAAAAATACAATGGTCATCTATACCTCGGACCAGGGAATGTATTTAGGTGAAAACGGCTGGTTTGACAAACGATTCATGTATGATAAATCGATGCGGACTGCTTTGATGATTCGCTGGCCCGGCCACATTAGACCAAAAACAATTAGTGATGCCATGGTGCAGAACATTGATTTTGCCCCAACATTTCTAAATGTAACTGGGTCTGACGTTCCCACATGGATGCAGGGCGTAAGTTTTGTGCCTATAATAACAGGAAAGAAAAAATCATTGGATCGCCCCTATCTATATTATCATTATTACGAGTTCAGTACAGATCACACAGTCATTCCCCATCTCGGATTAAGAGGAGAAAGGTACAAGCTGATCTATTTTTATACTGTTAATGAATGGGAGTTGTATGATCTGAAAAATGATCCAAATGAGCAGCACAATCTCATTCGCTCTCCTTCCTATCAAGAAATCTTTTCTCAAATGAAAAAAGAATTAATAAAGCTGCGTGACCATTACGATGACCACGAACCTGCCGGTGAACTGCCCGATGGAACTCCTTCGAAGAAATAACGAAGAATGAAAAAGTTATTATTTGGGATCGATCGTTTCATCCAGCAAAAGGATAAATTCAAAAACCTCCGATTTGCTTTGCTGACAAACAATGCTGCAACAAGTGCAGTGGGAATCCTGAGCAGGGTAGCACTAATGCAGAGCGGAGTATATCTGGTAAAGTTATTTTCTGCGGAGCATGGACTGACGGCGCAAGCTGAGGACGGAAGTTTCCAGGATGACATTTGGGATCCGATCACTGATCTGCCGGTGATCAGTTTATATGGGGACCGATTAAAACCATCACAAAATGATCTTGCCGATGTCGATGGAGTTTTGGTTGACATTCCGGATGTAGGTTGTCGCTTTTACACCTATTTATGGACGATGACCTATGTGATGGAAGCGTGTGCAACATTTAAGAAGTCATTATTTATCCTTGACAGGCCCAATCCCATTGGTGGCAACCTTGATTTAGCCGAGGGACCCATGTTAGATGAACTGCACTGTTCTTCATTTATCGGTCGATGGTCAATGCCTATACGGCACAGTTGCACACTGGGAGAACTTGCTTGTTATTTCGGGGCAACCAGAGTGAAAAATCTTGATCTCGAAATAATAGAGACACAAAATTTCAAAAGAGAACTATCTGCCAAAAGCGTTAACAGCATTTTTTCTCCTCCTTCGCCAGCGATAAGGGATGCCGAAACCGCATTGCTCTATCCGGGCATGGGTCTGCTCGAGGGGATAAATGTGAATGAAGGAAGAGGTACGGAGTTCCCTTTCAAAATTTTTGGCGCGCCGTGGATAAATGCTTCTCAATTGCATAAAAGTTTTGAGCGATTGCAAATACCAGGCATTACCAGTCAAGCACAATCATTCAAGCCATCCTTCGGTCTATACGCCAAACAGTATTGTCACGGACTCAAATTTGTAGTTACCGATGCTTTCAAATTTCGTCCTGTATTAACGGGGTTAAAAATAATCGGGTTGATCACATCGCAATATCCGGAGTATTGCAAGGAAAGGTTATACACAACCAGGGCAAATCCAACAGGAAAAAACCACCTGGATAAGCTAACAGGCGTCTTTTATTCATTTGAAAAAATAAAAAGTGGAGAAATGACTGCCCAGCCGTTAATTGCCTCGGCCTGGAAGAAAACTTTGCAGCCCTATCTATTGTATGAGTAACGGGCATATTCTTTGTATTTCTAATAACTATGGAAAAAAGATTTTTGGGAATTGTCCTTGCGGTTTTGGGAATTGGAGGACTAATATTTGCCGTCGCCAATTTTATCAATGGCGGAAGTGGCGCTCATCATGTCAGGGAGATCATCGGTTACGGCATATTGGGTCTCCTATTTTTTGCCGCTGGCGTGAGCCTTATCCGAACCACCAGGGATAGGCCGTCCTGATCCACACTTCAACTCAAGCAGGATTTGCTAAATCAGGATATCATCACAACGGTTGACCTCACCAAATGTTGCTTCTAACTGAAGGAGTTGCCTTATTGGGTCTCAAACCATGGTGTTCACCGACGATATCGCCTCGTCACCGGCAAATTTGTTTCATCATAAAATATTTCCTTTGCGCCAGCGTCTACTCTCTCAAATGGCAGACGATGACGATTTCAATGGCTGATCAGCGGAGACAAAATATCATCCAGGCTGTGCGGGATTATGGCAAGCGATTATTTTATTTCATTCGGGGACGCGTCAATACGGATGAGGATGCCGAAGACATTTTGCAGGATGTCTGGTATCAGTTCAGCAATGTTTTAGAAAATGAACCTATCGAACAAACCAGTGCGTGGCTATTCAGAGTCGCCCGCAATCGCATCATCGATAAATACCGGAAGCATCAACCGTCTTCCCTGGAAGAAGAAATATTTGGCGACGACGAAGATCCTAACTTCAACTTCAGGGAGCTACTCCTCGCACAAAATTCAACGCCGGAGACGGAGCATTTGAGAAATCTTTTCTGGGAGCAATTA
>VBAQ01000283.1 GCA_005883765.1 Bacteroidota bacterium | reverse complement strand
ATAACACCCTTTCTTGATGCGCCTATGCATTGAGACCGTCGGCGGCGGAATACTGAAAAAACTACATGTCCGAAACTAATTCACTTAGACGTTTTTCTTCGAGCACACATCTTTGCGGAGTTTGATTTTCTTTTTCCCATTTGATGAGCCTGATGAATCCATTTTCAATTTCAATTCCAGTAATGTCGCCGTCACTAAAACAGCAACATCCACTGTTAAAATAGGTTGGCTTCATTTCAAGATAATCGGCCGATACAGCAGTGAATTCAGGCTCCCTGAAGTGAATTTCTTTTTTTATTTCTTCGGTCAGCGCCAGGTTATTTTCGTTCTTCGCCTGGATCAAGCGCCGATACAGGCGTTCCAGGTGGGTTAATGATTCAAAAACCGGCTGATGGGTATGACCGGTAATGAGTAGCGTATTTTCCTGGGCTGCCGACCACTCATACATGATCTGGTTGTGTAAAGTTTTTATAGTCGTGTTGTACGCGGGAGTGTTTGGATTTACTTTTAAGTAGGCCTGCAACGGAGCCCAGATGTGAGCAACGAAGAATTTACTGAACCAATTACCGTCACTTTGTAAATCGCCCTGGTGCCCGTGCGTTAAGAAAATGGAAAGTGGCCTCTGGTTTATGTTTGTTTGCAGGATCACTGCTTCATTGACTTTTATTTTCTGACCATAAATCTTTTCCATCTCAAAAGCCGTCGTCACGTCAGTGTTCCATGCCAGGTCATGGTTGCCAAATATTTTGATGAAAGCATCTCGCTGAATGAATTTTTTTTCCTTTTCAAAAGTTGCAGCATTATTTTTTTTTACAGCCGGCCACCTGTTCTCCCACAGTTCGTCGTTGTCTCCAAGGCTTATGAAATAAAACGCTTTTTCTTCATAGTAATCCAGGGCGGCGAGATAGTTTGGTTCACAAAGCATAAAATCATCTGCTCCATTCTTCGCTCCTTTGTGTTGATCTGAAAAAACTATCACTCTGCCATTCTCCGCATTGAAGGGAATGAGAGGCCCTTTTTTGCCGGGCTGCTTTTCAATCTGCTCTTTTAATTCTGACAATGATTTAGAAATGCGCTCTGGTACGGGACGAGAGGAGAACTTGTTGGCAAACCACAAAACTGGTCTCAACAATATTATTTGTAAAATTTTTCTCATGACATGGATCGCAATTTCCTTTGACGGACTTCTCCCCTCTCGGGGAGAGGAATTATTTAATCGCGATCATACTGATCTCTACATTTACAAACCTTGGCAGTGCAGATACCTGTACTGTTTCTCTCGCGGGAAAATCGCCATCAAAATATTTTCCGTACACTTCATTCATTTCAGAGAACCGATTCATGTCCGTAATGAATATGGTTGTCTTTACTACATGACTGAAATCCATGCCGGCTTGCTGTAAGATCGCCCTCAAATTGTGCATGACCTGGTGAGTTTCTTCCTGCAGGTCTTTATTTTTTAATGTGCCGGAGACTGGGTCAATGCAAATCTGTCCCGAAATAAAAAGCGTATCTCGCATCGACGCATCCGGGTTGGCAACCAATATGGCCTGGTTGTATGGACCAATTGGCAACGGCGCCTGGCTTGTGGTAACAATTTTTTTCTCCATAACGCGAAATACAGGAATTTTTATGAATTAGAACAATTTGGCTTCGTCGTCTTATTGTTGTTATTCGTGTTATAGCGTTTTCTTTGCAAAAAATAGATCATGGAGCTGATTGTTTTGGCGAACGATAGTCAATGGGAGGAGTTGTTGAGTAACATAACTGATAGAAGTGAGCCGCATATTGTACGGATAGAAGCTGTTGAAGAGTTTTTTAAATACAAAAATGCAGATGGATTTATTGATCTTTCATTTGACGGCAGCCGTGAAAGAATTGAGATGTTGAAGAAAATTTCTTCAATACCTGTGATCATTAATTCGGTCGTGCTGACGTTAGAGGAGATCAATGCACCATTCGCCCGCATCAATGGATGGCCCGGCTTCTTAAAAAGATCCATAGTTGAGGCAAGCCACAAGGATGAAAAAATACAGCACCAGGTTGAAAATATTTTTTCGTCACTGAATAGAAAAATGAGTTTGGTTCCGGACAAACCTGGTTTTATTACAGCCAGGGTAGTAGCGATGATCATTAATGAAGCCTGGTTCGCCTTACAGGAAAATGTAAGTACGAAAGAAGAAATTGATGAAGCCATGAAGCTGGGCACCAATTATCCTTACGGGCCTTTTGAGTGGTGCAATAAAATCGGTCCAAAAAATATTTATGGTTTACTGAATAAGTTAGTTAAAACCGATCCACGGTATGAGCCGGCCGCATTATTAAAAAAAGAGGCATTAACGTAATGGCCCTGATCTTAAATATTGATACCGCACTCGACACAGCTGCAATTTCTTTAGCTCAAGATGGGACAGTATTGGCGTCTGCAATAAATGAAAGCCAGAAGGATCATGCTGCATGGATACAATCCGCCATTGAGGACCTGATAAAAAATGCGGGCCATGAAATGGCTGACATAACAGCGGTAGGAGTAAGCAATGGACCGGGATCATACACGGGACTGAGAATTGGTCTTGCAACCGCCAAAGGGTTGTGCTATGCCTTAAAAATTCCGCTGATCACGGTAAACAGTTTGGAAGTGATCGCGGTCGATGCAATAAAAAGAATTGAAGGAGCAGAAGCAGAAATATTGAGTGCTGGTCCCAACGCCGAAAACATAAAAATTTCTGACCTACTTTTTTGTCCAATGACCGATGCGAGAAGGATGGAAGTTTTTGTGGCGATCTATGATATCGATAGTAAGGAGGTGATAAAACCTCAAGCCTGGCTTTTGAAACCAGCTTCCTTTGAGGAACTATTAAAGAGGCAAAAAATTCTTTTTTTGGGGAATGGAAGCAAAAAATTTCAGCAGATCTGCGAAAACACTGATAATGCTATGTTTAAAAATTTTCCTTTAAATCCATCTGCTCTGGCTGCCCTTACATATGAAAATTTTATTGGCAATAATTTTGCAGGCCTTGCATATACGGAACCTCTGTACCTGAAAGAGTTCTTTACGATGATGAAAAAAAATTAGAAACTATTTTGAATTCTAAGCTTTTTTCATCAGTAAGTTTATGATGTTGAGACCTTTATTTTAAACACCTTAACCATTGTATTTCTATGAACGACTTAGCAATGCCAACGACGCCGATAATGGAAAATTTTTCCTCAGTGAATGTAGATCTATATAATCTAAAGAAAGCCGCAATGGTGCTTAGAGCTATTAATCACAAGTTGCGGCAGCAAATTCTTAAGCTAATTGACGAAAATGGCAGAATGACCGTGACAGAAATCTATGTAAAGCTGAGGCTGGAGCAATCCGTCGCTTCTCAGCATCTTGCCATTTTGCGCAAAGCAGGATTTGTGAAAACAGAGCGTGACGGAAAATTTATCTACTATTCTGTAAACACCGAAAGACTTGAGGAGCTAAATAGGTTTGTTAAGGATCTTGTCGGTTAAAGTCGCACTTAGTTTCTCAAAAAGAAGCTGCTTCAGCAGGCCTCTGGATTTTTTCAGATTGAAAACTTCTTAGCGCTTAACAAGCTGTTATTGCGCACAATCAAATTCGCAGGTCATAAGAAAAGTTAACTCAGCCCTCCGAGTGGCATTCACGTTCGCATTCCCAGTCGACTTGCAGGTTTCGAGCTGGTAAAATTCTTGGATTTATCGATCGTGATAAATTCTCGAGTCCCTTGTTTCAATATGTCTCTGTATTCACTCACCGAGGAAAGTCAAAGAGCTGAAAAAAATAAATTATTTTTGCGGATAAATCAATTGTAATGTTCATTAAACAATTATATACGGGATGCCTTAGCGAAGCTGCATATTACATTGAGAGTAATGGTGAGGCTGCGGTCATTGATCCGCTCAGGGATATTGATGAGTACCTGGAATTAGCAACGGAACGTAAGGCAACGATCAAATATATCTTTGAGACGCATTTCCACGCCGACTTTGTGAGCGGTCACTTAGACTTGAGTAAGGTGACGGGTGCGACTATCGTCTTTGGTCCTGGAACAGAAACTAAGTTTCCTGTGCATATCGCCCGGGATAGAGAGATTTTCAAGATCGGGGAGTTAAGCATTGAAGTTCTTCATACACCCGGGCACACGCTCGAATCCTCGTGTTATTTATTAAAAGACGAGAATGGAAAAAACCATTCCATATTCACCGGTGACACTTTGTTTGTGGGTGACGTTGGGCGCCCCGACCTGGCGCAGAAATCGGATGAGATTACCATGGATGATTTGGCGGGGATGATGTATGACAGCCTTCACAAAAAGATCATGCCACTCGCTGACGAAGTAATCATTTATCCTGCACATGGACCTGGAAGTGCCTGCGGGAAAAACCTGGGCCCAGAAACATTTAGCACGATTGGTGAAGAAAAAAAGTTCAATTATGCCTTAGCGCAAAAAACAAAAGAAGATTTCATACAAGCGGTAACCAGTGGCCTCGAAGAGCCACCCGAATATTTTCCGGTTAATGCAAGGATCAATAAGGAAGGCTACGATAATATTGATGAACTAGTAATGAAAGGAACAAAAGACTTATCTGTTGAGGAGTTCAAAGATCTTGTTAGGCAAGACGCCATCATTGTTGATACCC